>NZ_JBEPBI010000212.1:0-13542 GCF_040299045.1 Streptomyces sp. NPDC001027 | reverse complement strand
AGAACGCCTCCATCTCCGGGGCCGAGGTCGGCTGCCAGGGCGAGGTCGGATCCGCCTGCTCCATGGCTGCGGGCGGCCTCGCCGAGGTCATGGGCGGCAGCCCCGAACAGGTCGAGAACGCCGCTGAGATCGGCATGGAACACAACCTCGGCCTCACCTGCGACCCCGTCGGCGGCCTCGTCCAGATCCCCTGCATCGAACGCAACGGCATGGCGGCGGTGAAGGCCGTCACCGCCGCCCGGATGGCTCTGCGCGGCGACGGCCGCCACCACGTCTCCCTCGACAAGGTCATCAAGACCATGAAGGAGACCGGCGCCGACATGAAGGTCAAGTACAAGGAGACCGCCCGCGGCGGCCTGGCCGTCAACGTCATCGAGTGCTGAGCGCCGAAGAGCACCGGCCCGGGCGGCGACGACAGAAGGGGGAGTGAGGCCATGGGCCGGGTCACCGAACGACGGCGCGTGCTGCGGATCAGGGACGGGGCGTCGAACACCCGCCCCGACACGCTGGTCGCCGAGGAGCCGATGGAGATCCGCCTCGGCGGCAGGCCCCTGGCCGTCACCATGCGCACCCCCGGCGACGACTTCGCCCTCGCCGCCGGATTCCTGGTGAGCGAGGGCGTCGTGAGCCGGGCCGCGGACGTGGCGAACATCGTGTACTGCGCGGGCGCCACCGAGGACGGCCGGAACACCTACAACGTCGTCGACGTCCGCCTCGCGCCCGGTGTGCCGCTCCCCGACATCACCCTGGAGCGCAACGTGTACACCACCTCGTCGTGCGGCCTGTGCGGGAAGGCGAGCCTCGACGCCGTACGGACCACGGCGCACTGGCCCATCGCCGACGCACCCCCGGTCCGGGTCGCCCCCGGCCTGCTGGCCCTCCTGCCCGACCGGCTGCGCGCCGCACAACAGGTGTTCGACCGGACCGGCGGACTCCACGCGGCCGGACTGTTCTCGCCCGAGGGCGACCTGCTGGACCTGCGCGAGGACGTCGGCAGACACAACGCCGTCGACAAGGTGGTCGGCCGCGCGTTGCGGTCCGGTGCGCTCCCGCTGTCCCGCACCGTCCTGCTGGTCTCCGGACGGGCGTCCTTCGAACTGGCCCAGAAGGCCGTCATGGCGGGCATCCCCGTGCTCGCCTCCGTCTCCGCGCCCTCCTCGCTCGCCGTGGACCTGGCCGCGGAGACCGGACTCACCCTCGTCGGCTTCCTCCGCGGCGGTTCCATGAACGTGTACGCGGGCGAGCACCGCCTTGATCTGCGGGCGCGGCCTCAGCCGATGGCGTAGGCCCGGTACACGGTCTCGGTCGAGCGGTTCCCGGCGGAGTCGGTCACTCCGGTGCGCAGGGCGACGGCGCCGGAGGCCGGGTTGCGCACGGACGCCTCCCACGTTGATCCGGAGTGCCTGACGCTCGCCGCCGGGCGGCGTCGGTCACTTCTGCTTTCCGCGCCCGGTGAGCATGTCACGCAGGCGGTCGACCATGCCGGCGCCGGGCGCGAGGAGCTTGTTCGCGGGCGGGGTGTCCGGCGCCGCCGGGTGCGGGCGCGTGGGAGCGTGCCGCTTGGCCGAGCGCACCTTCTCGCCGAGTTTCTCCAGCGCGTCTGCGGAGCAGACGTCGGCCAGCATCGGGAAGAGCTGGTTCTCCTCGTCGCGGACATGAGCCGTGACGGAGTCCTTCAGCCCCATGAGCAGCGAGTCGAAACGCCCGTCCCCGGGCCGGAGCCCTTCGAGCTCCTTGAGCATGCGCTCGACCTCGGCGTGGTCGGCGAGCTCCTTGTCGGCGAGGTCGTCTCCCCCGTCGACGTACCGGCGCACCGTCGGGTACAGGTACTCCTCCTCCGCGACGGAGTGCCGGATCAGCTCCATGGTGAGCCGGTCCGCCAGTTCGCGTCGCTGCGGGTCGCCTTCGGGCAGCGCTTCGATCTGCGCGAAAAGCTCGTCCACCTCCCTGTGGTCCGCGGTCAGTTCCTGGATGACGTTGCCGCCGTGTCCCATGCCTTCTCCGTTCCTGGACGCTTCGGGGCCGCCGCGCGCCGGCTGCGTCCGGCCCTTCGCCGACTCGGCCGCCCAGCACCGATACCTGCCACGCGGGCAGGGGCGACCTCACGCCGGTCGGACACTTCACTCCGGCGGCGGACGGGTTGAGGCCCGCCACTAGGTGTATTGATCACGAGCGTTGTTGACACTGGCGGGTCTTGAACATGGCGAAGACCTCCGATGTGGTGGAGCTGTCTAGGAACGCACCGCACGGAGGTCTTCGTGTCTCACCGTAATGCCCGGCTGACCGTTCACGGCAGGCGACTGCTCGTCGAGCGTGTCCGCGATGGCCGCCCGGTCGCGCATGTCGCGGCCGAAATGGGCATCTCCCGCGCCACCGCCCACAAGTGGATCCGCCGCTGGCGGGCCGAGGGCGAACACGGGCTGCACGACCGCTCCAGCCGTCCCCGTACGACACCCCACCGCACGGCGGCAGCGATCGAGGCCGAGGTGTGCCGGCTGCGACAGGCGCGCAAGCTCGGCCCCGCCCGCCTCGGCCCGGTCCTGGGCCTGCCCGCCTCGACCGTGCACCGCATCCTCACCCGCCACGGCCTGAACCGACTCGCCTTCCTGGACCGACCCACCGGCCAGGTCATCCGCCGCTACGAACGCGACCGGCCCGGCGAACTCATCCACGTCGACGTCAAGAAACTCGGCCGGATCCCCGACGGCGGCGGCCACAAAGTCCTGGGCCGACAGGCAGGCCGGACCCGGCGAAGCAACGTCGGCTTCGACTACGTCCACTCCGCCGTCGACGACCACACCCGCCTCGCCTACAGCGAGATCCACCTGGACGAGAAGGCCGCCACCTGCGCAGCCTTCCTGCGCCGGGCCGCAGCCTTCTTCACCACCTGCGGCATCGACCGCGTCGAGCGGGTCCTGACCGACAACGCCTGGTCCTACCGCAAGAGCTCCGCCTGGCAGCAGGCCCTGGCCGACCTCGGCGCGGCCGGCAAGCTCACCCGCGCCTACCGGCCGCAGACCAACGGCAAGGTCGAACGCTTCAACCGCACCCTGCTCGACGAATGGGCCTACGTCCGCCCCTACACCAGCAACACCGACCGCACCGCGGCCCTGGCAGACTTCCTGCACACCTACAACCACCACCGCTGCCACACCGCACTCGAAGGCAAACCACCCGTCAGCCGTGTGAACAACGCTCCGGGTCAATACAACTAGGGCGTCCGGCGCAGCGGCCGCCTACGGGGGTCACTTGTCTCGTCCTGAGCGCTCCTGATCGGCTCGATCGGCTCTCCGTCCGCCGGGGCGAAGGTCACGAGGTGCGGCCGCGCCTGGCGGACAGGGCCTTCGCCGCGACGGCGACGCCGGCCGTCAGGGCCGAGGCGACGGCGGCGGGATGACGGGAGAGGGCCGAGGCGAAGGACCGGTTGTGCGCCGTTCGGTCGAAGACGCCGTGCGCACCGTGGTCGTCGCCTTCCTGCCGGTCGACGGGCTCGAAGAGGTTGCTCCTGTCGCTCGGCGGCCGCGCCCGGCTCTGTTGTGAGTCGAAGCCGGTGCGGGCCAGGTAGCGGTCGAGCACCGCGGGGGCCGGCCGGTTGGCCAGGATCGTCGCCACCGTGGTCGCACCGACGTAGTACTGCTTGCGGCGGGGATGGTCGGCGGCGTGCAGCACGCCCCGGGCGGCCACCTCCGGCTGGTAGAAGGGCGGCACGGGTTGCGGGTGCCGGTGCAGACGGGTGCGCACCCAGGAGAACTGCGGGGTGTTGACGGCGGGCATCTGCGCGACCGTGACGTGCACCTTGCTCCCATGGTGCAGCAGTTCGGTGCGCAGCGACGAGGTGAAGCCGTTGACGGCGTGCTTGGCCCCGCAGTAGGCGGACTGCAACGGGATGGCCCGCTCCCCGAGTGTGGAGCCCACCTGCACCACGGTCCCGTGGTCGCGGGGCAGCATCCGCTTCAGCGCGCTGCGGGTGCCGTTGACGAAGCCGAGACAGGTCACCTGGGTCACCCGGTCGTACTCCTCGGCGGTGCCCTCATGTGCCGTCCTGAGCGCCCGGCCGGTCCGCGCGGCCCCGGTGACCGGGCAGGAACTCCTGCACCTTGGCCTTGAAGCCCTGGCGGACCATGCCGTCGCGGTCGCTGTCGCCCTTGAGGACGGACAGCGCCGCGGCCTCGATCTGGTCGAGGGTGGCGTGCGGCGGGATGGGCGGCACGGCCGGATCGGTCACGAAGTCCAGCACGCAGGGTCGGTCGGCGGCCAGCGCCGCCTGCCAGGCGCCCACCACGTCGCCCGGCTTCTCGACCCGGATGCCCTCCAGGCCGAACAGCCTGGCCACGTCCGCGTAGGCGACGTCGGGGATCGACTGCGACGCCTCGAACTGCGGTGCGCCCTGCATGGCGCGCATCTCCCAGGTGACCTGGTTGAGGTCCCGGTTGTTCAGCACCGCCACGACGAGCCTGGGGTCCTCCCATTCCCGGTAGTACTTGGCGATCGTGATCAGCTCTGCCAGGCCGTTCATCTGCATCGCGCCGTCGCCCACGAGGGCGATGGCCGGACGGTCGCCGTGCGCGAACTTCGCGCCGATCGCGTAGGGCACGCCGGGCCCCATGGTGGCGAGGGTGCCGGACAGCGAGCCGCGCATCGCGCCGCGCAGCCGCAGATGCCGGGCGTACCAGTCGGCGGCCGAGCCGGAGTCGGCGGACAGGATCACGTTCTCCGGCAGCAGGTCGTCCAGCGCATGGACGACGTACTCGGGGTTGACCGGGTCGGCGTCGACGGCGGCGCGCCGCTGCATGACCTCCTGCCAGCGTGCGGCGCCCTTCTCCACCTTCTCGCGCCACTTGGCGTTCTTCGCCGCGTCGAGCAGCGGGAGCAGTCGCGTCAGCGTCTCGCGGGCGTCGCCGACGAGGTTGACCTCGAACGGGTAGCGCAGACCCACCATGTGCGGGTCGATGTCGATCTGCACGGCCCGCGCCTGCCCGAACTCCGGCAGGAACTGGGAGTAGGGGAAGGACGAGCCGATGACCAGCAGGGTGTCGCACTCCGTCATCAGCTCGTACGACGGCCGAGTGCCGAGCAGGCCGATGGAGCCGGTGACGTAGGGCAGGTCGTCGTCGAGGGCGTCCTTGCCCAGCAGCGCCTTGGCCACGCCCGCGCCGAGTCGGTCGGCGACGGCCATCACTTCCTGGCGGGCTCCGCGCGCGCCCTGCCCGACCAGGATCGCGACCTTCTCGCCGGCGTTCAGGACCTCGGCGGCCCGCGCGAGATCGGCGTCGGCGGGCACGGGCGCGTACTGCGACATGCCCATGCTGGAGGGCACCATCTTGAAGGCGTGGGCGGGCGGCGAGTAGTCCAGCTCCTGCACGTCCGCCGGGACGATCACGGCCGTCACCGACCGGCGTGCCCGGGCGGTGCGCATGGCCCGGTCCAGCACGTTGGGCAGCTGCTCGGGGACGGTGACCATCTCGCAGAAGTCGGAGGCGACGTCCTTGTACAGGCTGAGCAGGTCGACCTCCTGCTGGTAGGAGCCGCCCATGGCGCTGCGGTCGGTCTGTCCCACGATCGCGACGACGGGCACGTGGTCCAGCTTCGCGTCGTACAGCCCGTTCAGCAGGTGGATCGCGCCGGGCCCCGAGGTGGCCGCGCACACGCCGACCCTGCCGGAGAACTTGGCGTAGCCGACGGCTTCGAAGGCGGCCATCTCCTCGTGGCGGGCCTGGACGAAGCGCGGGTGGTCGTCGGCCCGCCCCCAGGCCGCGAGCAGACCGTTGATGCCGTCGCCCGGGTAGGCGAAGACGTGCTCCACCCCCCACTCGCGCAGACGCTCGAGGATGTGGTCGGAGACCTTCATGGACATGTTCCGGGACCTTTCGGGGTGCGTGCGAGGGATGACTGGGAGCGGCGAAGCGTTCGCAGGGCGGCGCTGTCCGCCGCCGCGCCGGCGGACAGCGATGACGGCGGCCGGCCGGGAGCTCCCTGTGCCGCCGCGGCTGCCGAGTACCCACCCGTGCGGTGGGCAAAGGCGCCTTCCCGGACGCCGGGGTCCGAGGCCGGGATCCCGGACAGGCGATGTGCGGGGCCGGCAGGGGGCGCGGGCTGCCGGACGAGCGTGATCGGGCGCCGGGAGCGGTGCCCTATTTTCTGTTATGCCAATTGACACTTCATCAAATTCCGGCCTAGGGTCCTGACATGGAGGAGCGCAGAGGACGCGGTCGGCCCCGTAAGAATCCGGAGCAGCTCGCGCGATGGACACCGCCCGAAGGCTGGTCCCGACTGGTCGCCTGGCTCTCGCCCGAGGAGAAGAAGGCGCTCAAGCGCGTTGCCGTCGAGGCCGAGGTCTCCGTCGCGGACCTGGTCCGCGCACTGGCGGGCGGCCTGGCGTCCGGCGCCATCACCCACGAGGAACTGATCGGCCACGTCTGGAAGGGCATGCAGGTCATGGAGAAGATCCCCACACTGTTCGAGCGGGACGGCGACTTCCGCGTCGTGGACCGGCCACGGCCCGACTGTGCATGGGTGTTCGACGGGGAGGGGACTCCGACGGAGAAGCTCGACGGAACCAACGTCCGCCTCACCGTCCGGGCCGGCCGTCTGGTGCGGGTGGAGAAGCGGCGCAACCCGAGCAAGCTGCAGAAGGCGCAGGGGATCAAGGACGGTTGGTACGTCGACACCGACGAGGGGGCCGCGGAGGACAAGTGGGTCCTCGCCGCCGCCCGCAACACCGATGTCACGTCATGGCCGGACGGAGAGCACTCCTGTGAGGCGCTCGGCCCCCGCATCCAGGGAAACCCCCTGCGGTTGGACGATCACCGGTGCGTGCCGTTCAATCTGGAAGCGCCGGTGTACCAGGCCGTACCGCGCGACTATGCCGGCCTGCGCGACTTCCTCGCCGAACTGGAGAGCTGCTTCGCTCCCGGCGCCCTGGCCGAGGGCATCGTCTTCCACCACCCGGACGGCCGCCGCGCCAAGATCAAGGGCAAGGACTTCCCAGGGCTGCCGCGGCCGGCCCGTCAGGGCCCGACGACGTTGATCGTGTGATTGATCGAGGTCGCCGGCACGAGGATTTTCTTCATGCCGAGCAGTCGGGAGTCGCTGCTGCTCGTGGTCCAGCACCAGTCGAATGCCTGGTCCGGAAGCCCGGTGGTGAAATCGCCGCCCCAGCTCAGAGTTCTGTCCTGGTTCTCCGCGAAGAAGAAGTACTTCGCCCCGTTCACCGGGCCCGAACGCACCTTCAGATCCGTGTGCGGAGTGACCATGAACCATCCGGTCTTCGACCACGGGTCGCCCTTCGACGCGCAGTCGCCGTCCGCATAGGCGTAGGCGAACCAGACGGTCTTGGACGTGCTGTTCTGGAAGTAGAGTCCCACGGTCATCCCTCCTGCGGCGTGGGGTCGTCACCGCGGGCGTCGTCGCCCGCGTAGTCGCCCTCCACCCCGGGCCGGTGGTCCTCACCGCTGGAGACCTCCGTGGTCCGATCCGTCGGGACCGCCTTGCCGGGGCGGTCCGGACCGCGTGATCGCCGGTGTGCGGCGGCTTCGTCCGCCGTCCAGGCCCGCGACAACCTCTCCGCCATACGCGACACCCTCCTCGGTCGAGGCTGCCTCGGGTCGGGCGTGTCGCCGGTCGGTGCCGTTTCACCAGGACCCGATCGCCCGCCGGGCTCGCCGCTCCATCAGAGTCGTGACTGAATCTCCCTCCTGTCCAAACTAGGTTCGACGCATCCTCGCCGCATCCGGGCGAACGATCAGGGGAGATCCGGCCACGGGAGCGTTAACGTGTCATGTCTATGACATTGGAGGGGTGATGGTGCACATGAACGGATCCGCCTACAGCGCTTCGACCCGTTGGGGCGTCGCACTGGGCGCGGCCCTCGTCTCGACGGTGCTCTGCATGCCGGCGACCGCGGCCGCCCCCGCGCAGGCCGCGAAGGGCCAGGGCGCGGCTGCCACCGCGGCCGCGCACGGCGGACGGGCTTGTCCCGTCGTGTACTTCGACCTGGGGGAAACCCTGGTGCACACCGCCGCCGACGGCAGCACCGCCTACCTGCCCGGGGCGGCCTCGTATCTGAGGATCCTGCGGGAACGCCACGTCAGGGTCGGCCTGATCACCAATGTGCCGCCCTCCTGGGGCACGACCGACGCCGAGCGCGCCGCCCGGCTCCGGACGGAGGTCGACACGACGTGGCGGGGTCGGGCGGCCTTCGCCTGGGCGGACTTCGGCGACCGGATCCGCACGCCGCGCACCGAAGCCGAACGCAAGCCGTCCCCGGTCCTGTGGCAGCGCGCCAAGGAGGACTCGGCCGGCTGCCGGGTCGTCTACCAGGCGGAGACGGCCCAGGAGGCGGCCGTGGCCTCCTCGCTGGGCTTCGTCTCGTACCAGGTCGGTCAGCCGCACCGGCCCGCGTTCCTGCCGGCGGGACTGATCGAACTCCTCGGCCGTCGGCACGCCTGATCGCGGTCGGTCGTCAGGGCGTCACCTCGTTCGCGGTCTCCGCGGGGCCCGGTCCCGTTCGAGTGCCTCCGCGCAACCGGCTGCGTCCCCTGCGTCCGCTCCGTCAAGAGCCTCGTCGACGGCTGCCGGCGACGCAGGGTCACCGGCTCCCGCGCCGCCGCCCGTCTGCGGCGGCGACGCTCCCTTGCCGTCACGGCCCGCACGGGCGACCACCCCGCTGCGCAGCAGCAGTTGGAAGCCCCCCAGCAGCACCGCCGTGGCCAGCGCGCTGTGCCACAGCAGGGCGTCCAGATGCCCGGCGGACAGGTACGCGCCCGCGGCGACCGCGGCCAGGGCGCACACCGCGCGGTCCACGATGCTCTCGACCGACAGCAGAGTGGCCCGCGGCGCGTGCGCGGGGACCGCGTCGTTGACCAGTTTGCGCTGGACCGGGAACGCGAACCCGGTGGCGGCAGCGAAGAGACAGAGCAGCACGACGACGGTCCACGGGCCGCCGAGAGTCATGACCGCCAGGGTGACCGCCAGCGCAAGGCTGAGGACGGACACCCAGGCGACCGGCGGCAGTCTGCGGCTGAGCCATCGGGGCCGCGCGGACGCCACGGCCTCCGCCACGGTCATCGCGGCCAGCACCCCGCCGTGCGAGGCCTCGCCGATGCCGTGGTCCAGCAGGATCGGCTGGAAGAGGTTGACCTGGCAGATGCGCGACAGCGTGAAGACCGCCACGCCCTGCACCATCACCAGGGCCAGCCACGGCGATGAGGCGACGCAGCGCAGTGCGGTCCCCGCGTCCCGCAGGAAAGCGCCGCCCCGCCGCCCGCCGCCGTCCCTGCCCTCGTCCGCTTCGGACGTCGCTCCGGCTTCGGCTCCGCCGAGGCGGGGCAGCAGCGCGGCGCAGACGAGGGAACCCGCCGCGCTCGCGGCGCTGAGCACGTACGGGGCCGGGTGCGCGAGGGCCATCAGCGGCCCGACCAGCGGCCAGCACACCACCTTCGCCGCCAGCCCCAGTGCCCGCGCGGCGCCCTCCGCCCGCAGGTAGTGCTCGTCGCACCGCTCCGCCCGCAGCCCGTCGTACAGGTAGGCGCTCGCCGCGCCCGATGTGAGCGACCGGCCGGCGGCGATGGCCAGGAAGTGAACGAGGAACCCGGTATAGGAGGCGCTGACCACCGGCGCCAGGTTCGCGGCGGTCATGACCACCGCGCCGGCCCGCAGGCAGTTGCGGGCGCCGATCCGGTCGGCGATCAGCCCCGTCGGGATCTCCAGCAGGCAGAAGGCCACGTAGTAGATGCTCTGAATGCCGAAGATCTGTGCGTCCGAGAGACCCGCCGCCCGCTGGTAGGCGTAGAACACCGGCATCCACCACAGCAGGTTGAACAGCAGCTGGAAGCCGTAGTTGAGCCGGATGATCCGGCGGGCGGTGTCGGTCAGGCCCGTGGCCGCCGCGGCGCCGGGGCGGCGCGGCCCGTCCGTACGCGCCCTCACAGCGCGTAGGGGCGGATCTGGACCAGCCGGAAATCGCCCCGCTCGGTCATCAGCCACTCGATGTCAAGAGGCTGGTCCACGTCGGCCCTGCTGAAGTGCGACTGCAGCAGGCGCCCGGTCAGGGACAGGTCGGCGAGCCGGTCGCGGACGGCGGCGGACAGCCCCCGTTCCCACGAACCCAGCGCGACGGTACGGCCGCCGCCCTCCACGGTGTTGTACAGGTACTGCTGCGGCAGCACCGTCCCGTCGACCACCTGCTCGGGAGAGCCCGGCGAACAGTTGAGGTAGACGTTGCGGAAGTCCTCCCGGCGGGTGGGGTTGCAGGTCACGAGGACGCCGCCCAGGGAGGCGGGCACGTACTCCTGGACGATCACACCCATGTAGGTGTCGTCGAGGGGAATGCCGACCTGGTGGCGCAGCCGCACACTGCGGGGCGACACGAGGGAGGCCCACACCTGGCGCAGGGCGTCGAGGAGTTCACCCGTGCCGTGGACGGTGGTGACGGAGTCGTAGACGCCTGCCGCGGAGAACCCGGGGAGGTCCTCGGCGTTGGAGGAGGAGCGCACTACCAGCCGGCCCCGCGAGGCCGTCGCGGCCGGGAAGGCCTGGTCTATCCGGCAGGTGACGGACTCGGGGACGGGGGTGTGCCGGATCAGGTGCTGCAGGTGCAGGCACAGCGAGTCCAGGACGTCGGTGGCGTCGAGTTCGAGCGCCATCTTCAGTTTGCCGATGCCCTGCTGGAGCGCGGGGGAGGAGGCGAGGAAGCGTTGCTGCAGCGCGAAGGGAAGCGCGACGCCCTCCGGGGCGCCGACCGCTTCGGCGACGAACTCGGCTGCCCTGGCGCGGAGTCGATCCTCAGTGAAGGCGGTGAGGCCGAGGCGGGCGGCGAGATGGCCGTAGAGGTCCTCGCGCGGCGGACGGGGCCGTCCGTAGAAGGAGGTCAGGTCCACCGTGCGGCTGTCGAGAACGTGGTGCAGCTCGCCGAGGTTGGCCGCCTTCGTGCCGTAGCGGCCGCGGTCGGCGCTGCGCAGCCGGTGCAGGGACAGCACGGGGGCGTCCTCGAGCAGGGGCGGTTCGAGGCGTATGCGCTGCTGGTGCCAGGCCGGCGCCCGCAGGTCGGGTTCGTGGTCGAGCCGCTGCAGGGAGATGTCGTCCTCGTCGACCCGGTAGCGCACCCAGGCGTCCTCGAGGCCGCCCTCGTCGACGAGTTGCTCCAGGTCCCGGACGATCGCGTTGGGGATGCCCCATCCGGAGGCGAGGACGTTGGTGTGCGAGAGCGGGGTGATCGGCGCCGTGTTGATGAAGCCGGCGACGCGCGGCACGTCGTCCGGCAGGCAGGGCATGGCCACGATGTCCGCCCAGCCCAGGCCGGCCTCCGCCGCCGTGTACTCCTCGGCCGTCCGGAAGAACCGCAGCCGCCCGGTGGCCTCGCCGGGGTTCAACGGTGTGCGCTCCCGGGAGCCGAACAGCTCGTGGCTCAGGATGCGGGGCACGCGCCGTTCGCTGATCGCCGACAGCTCCTCCTCCTGCCGGTGGTTGGCGGGCTTGAGCAGCAGCGGCAGCCTGCTGTCGACCCGAGCCCGCACGAACTCGTAGAAGAATGCGAGCAGTTCACCGTGCATGGTGTCGGCCTCGGTCGTCTCCAGGACGAGGAAGGGCCGCTCTCCGCCCTGTTCCTGCTCGGCGGGCAGGGACTGCAGGGACAGCACGCCGAGCAGGAACCGGCGCTCGGGATCGGTGTAGACGGAGGCGTTGAAGGCGTCCAGCTCCGCGTCGAGCGCGGCCAGGTCCATCCCCAGCACGCGGGTGGCGACGTAGTCGACGTGGAAGGGGTGCGCGCCGGTGTCGAGCAGATGCCAGGTGTTCTCCGCGCGGTCGACGACGACCTTGAGGTAGGGGTGACCGGCCAGCACTCCCGACAGCGTCCGGAAGAGCGGCAGGGACAGGTTCTCCCCGACGACCGTACGGTCCGTGACGGGCTCGGCGGCGCCGGTGGACAGGCGGGTGCTCACGCGGTGACCTCCTCGGACTTCGCGACGGGCAGCACCCTGGGCATGGCGTCCACCAGGGTCTCGAAGTCCCGCAGCACCGTCCGCGGGTCGGCGGCGGAGAGCAGGCACAGGGCCGCCATGGTGTTGGCGCCCGCGGCGGGGTCGTACACCGGCACGACACCGCCGTCGGGCAGGGAGCTCTCCGCCACCACCGACAGCTCGCTGTCCGGGCTCAGCGGGACGTCCGAAGCGACCACGGGGAAGTCCCAGACCCTGCGGTCCTGCCAGGCCTCGCCGCTGCCGTCGACCGCGAGGACGACGAGGGAACCCGCCGCGCCCCGGGCCTGCGCCGGTGTCAGGGCCTGCTCGGGCCAGGCGACCGGGCGTCCCAGCAGGTGGTCGACGAGCATGCCCACCAGGTCGAGTCGGAAGACCTCCTCGATCTGCGGCACCGTCATCGCGCCGCCGAACCGGGCGGCGGTCTCGATGAGCCACATGCGGCCGTCGGGGCCGAGCTTGATCTCCGTGTGCGTCCCGCAGTCGCGCAGGCCCAGCGCGTCGACGGCGCGGCGCGCCAGGTCCACGACGCGGTCCTGCGCGTCCGGCGAGAGCAGGGCGGGGGTGATGCCGGCGCGCTCGGTGAAGGGCTCGACGGTAGGCATGCGTCCGCTGAGACAGACGGGGTGGAAGACGCCGTCCGCCACGACGCCCTCGACGCTGAGGTAGTCGCCCCAGCCGGGCTCGGCGAACCAGTCCGCCGCCTTGCCGCTGACGATCTCCTCGACCACGAAGTCGGCGTCCGCCTCCGCGACATGCAGCTCCGCGTATCCCAACCGGGCGGACTCCGCCATGACCTGGCGCGAGCGGGCCCAGGCGGCGGACGCCTCGACAGGGGAGGCGATGATCTGGTGGGCGGTGGATCCCGCGCTCCAGGCCGCCTTGAGCAGCAGGGGACAGGAGAGGGAGTTCACCGCCGCCTGCAGATCCGCCTCCGTGGCGACGGGCCGGAACGCGGGCTGCGGAAGGCCGCTGCGCTGCCAGGTGCTGCGCATCAGCCGTTTGTCGCGCGCGAGTGCCGCGGCGGCGCCCGCGCCCGGCAGGCCGAGCTTCTCGCAGGTCTCGGCGACGGCCACGACCGCGTACTCGGAGAAGGTGAGCACGGCGTCCGCGCCCACCTCCTGGGCTCGCGAGACGATCAGGGCGACCAGATCGCGGCGATCGGCGTCGCCCGGCGTAGTGACCGAGGCGCACAGACTGGCGGCGGAGTCCCCCACGGCGGGGGGAAGAGCGCTGAGCGCCAGCAGGTGCACGTCAGCCCTCGCAGCCGTCCGGGACAGGACATGGCCGAGCGGCGGACCACCCTTGGCATGCACCAACAGCACCGTGCTCACAGAACTCGTCTCCATTCACCTGGTCGGGAAGGACCGTCCTCGGTGCCTTCGGTGCGACGACGGGCCCGGGGATCGCGTGCGGGGAACGACGTCCGGCCCGTCCGGCGCGTCCGCCCCGCACTCCAGGGGACCAGGCTGTAACCGTCCATATCGCCCCGGCCGGCCCCCGGGGGGCCCGGGGGGGGGGGGGGAGGCCGGGGGGGGCCCCCGCGGGAGGGCCCCCCGCCCCCCCG
>NZ_JBEPBI010000211.1:0-13621 GCF_040299045.1 Streptomyces sp. NPDC001027 | reverse complement strand
CACGACAGGGGTGGGGCACGGCGCGGCGTCGGTTCCCGCCGGGCGTCAGTCCGGCCTGCGGCCGCGGTTGCCCGGGCGGGAGGCGACCCAGGCGCGGACGGTGTCGGCGTACCAGTAGGGCTTGCCGCCCTCGACGTGGTCGGGCGGCGGCAGCAGTCCGTGTTTGCGGTAGGACCGCACGGTGTCCGGCTGCACCCTGATGTGCGCCGCGATCTCCTTGTAGGACCAGAGCCTTCGGTCGGTCATGAGCCGCACCTTCCCCGCGTGCGCGGGGCGGCGGCCGGGAGGCCGCCGGGGGGAGCCCGGCGCAGCGCTGGCGATCAACGAGCCTGTGCCCCGTGGAACGAGGTCCGGTGACCGAGCGAGAGCGGCTGTTGACCGCATGTGACACAAAGCCCGCGTACACGCGACATGTGTGACGGGAAGGTGGCTTTTGTGACACGAGTGACGCAAAGCCGCGCAGGGGGCCCGCGAGGGGGATGCCCGCCGGTCGCCAGGACGCCTGCCGGGCCGGTTGTCGGGGTCGGCCGCCGAGCCGCCCGCCGGCGCCCGCTGCCGGGTCGGTCGGCGTGGGCGACAGGAGACGGGCCGGGCCCGCTGCGACAGGCCCGGCCCGACCCCGTTCCCCGCCGTCCCCCCGGCGCGTCCGCGTCGGCCGCACCGGCCGGATCCACCGCATGGGCCGGAGCAACCGCATGGGTCTGATCGGCCGGTTCGACCGGAACGACCGGATTCAACTGGCAGGACCCCAGCCTGTATTCAGCCAACGCGTCCGGTCTTGGAAAAATGCGCACCCGGTCCGGACCAACTGCCGGCCGGCGTCGGCAGCAGCAGGCTCGTCGCCTCGCCGCTCAGCCGGTCCGCCGTCGGCGACACCGCTTCCGGCAGCCGCCTGGCCTGCGCGAACTGCCGCGGCGTGCACCCCGTCATCGCCTTGAACTCGCCGCTGAGATGCGCCTGGTCGTAGAAGCCGCACAGCGCCGCCGTCTCCGCCGCGCTGCGCCCCTCGGCGAGCAGCCGGCGGGCCCGTTGCAGCCGCAGCACGCGGGCCGCCGCCTTCGGGCCCAGCCCGATCTGCTCACGGAAGCGGCTCTCCAGCTGCCGTACGCTCCAGCCGACCTCCTCCGCCAGCCGGGGGACCGGCAGCCCGCCGTCCGTGCGCACCAGCAGCTGCCAGGCCCGCGCCACCCGCTGCGAACCCGGCGCGGCCGTCCGCCGCCAGCGGTCGAACGTGTCGTCGAGCAGCGCGAACCGCCGCTCCCAGCACGGCAGCGCGGCGAGGGCGGCGGCGAGGTCGCCGAGGGGCGAGCCGAGGGAGTGCGGCAGCTCGTCGGGGTCCACCGTGCGGTTGGCGAGCTCGTGCTGCGGGGTGCCGAACAGGGCGAACGCGGCCCACGGCGTCAGCAGCACCTCGATGCCGGAGAACCGTCCGCTGTGCTCCCCGACGGCGGGTGTGGTCGTGGGCCCGCAGTACACCGAGACGAGGGTGTCCGGGGCCCGTCCCGCCCGCCAGATCCGCACCGGCTCGTCGAACCCCAGCAGCAGGGTGGAGGCCCCGATGGGCGCCTCGAGCCGCCGCCGGGGCCGGGGCATCGCGAGCCTGATCCCGCGATAGCTCATCACCCCCGGCCGCAGCCGTGGATGAGGGAACGCGGTGACGAACTCCCAGGATCCGCCCGGCCCTTGCCCGGAGCGGGTGCGCACCACCCGTACAGCCATGGGCGCTTATGTTGCTCCAGCGCGCGCGGCTCCGCCAGGGGCGTCGCAGGACCGCCGTGATCCGGGCGGTCGCACGCCGGGCCCCGGGCGGGTCCGCCCGGGGCCGTCTCAGGCCCCGCAGCTCCGCAGGAACGCCCGGGTGCGCTGCGCGATCGGCAGCGGGGTGTCCGGGGCGCACGGGTACATGTCCTGCTCGACGATCGCGAACAGGTCCACGTCCAGCTTCTGCGCCGCCTCCAGCACGGGCCCCAGCGCCGGCACGCCCGAGGGCGGCTCGCACATGACGCCCTGCGCCACGGCCGGCCCGAACGGGGTGCCCTTGGCGCGCACGTCCGCCAGGATCTCGGGGTCGACCTGCTTGAGGTGCAGGTAGCCGATGCGCTCCCCGTAGGTCTCGATCAGCTTGACGCTGTCGCCGCCGCAGTAGGCGTAGTGGCCGGTGTCCAGGCACAGCGACACCAGGTCGGAGTCGGTGCCGTCCAGGAACCGGGCGACGTTCTCCTCGCTGTCCACGTGGGTGTCCGCGTGCGGGTGGACGACGATCTGCAGGCCGTACCGCTCCCGCACCTCCCGCCCGAGCCGCTCGGTCAGCGAGGTCAGGTTGCGCCACTGCTCGGGCGTGAGCGTGTCGGACTCCAGCACCTCGCCGGTCTTGTCGTCCCGCCAGAACGACGGGATGACGACCAGGTGCCGCGCGCCCATCGCCTGGGCGAGCACCGCGTTGTCGGCGACGTGCGCCCAGGTCTTCTCCCACACGGCCTCGCCGTGGTGCAGGCCGGTGAACACCGTGCCGGCCGAGACCTTCAGGCCGCGCCTGGACGTCTCCTCGGTGAGGACGGCGGGGTCGGTCGGCAGGTACCCGTAGGGGCCGAGCTCGATCCACTCGTAGCCGGACTGCGCCACCTCGTCGAGGAAGCGCTGCCACGGGACCTGGGCGGGATCGTCCGGGAACCAGACGCCCCAGCTGTCGGGGGCCGATCCGATCCGGATGCGGGAAAGTGAGGACTGAGGTGACAACGACGTCATGGCCGTCAGAGTGCGGTCTCACCGAAGGGGTGTCAAGGCCTGGTCCGAATGTCTGGACAAAACATTGACAGGGCCCACCGTGCGGGGCTAGAAAGCCTGAGAGCCGATACGGCACGTGTGCCGAGAACATGCCAGGAGCGGCGTCACGGGGACGACTCGCGGGGCGATTCACGGGGACGACCGACACGAAGGGAAGTCGATGGCGTACGACCTGATCACCATGGGGCGGATAGGGGTGGACCTCTATCCGCTGCAGACGGGCGTCCCCCTCCCGCAGGTCACGTCCTTCGGGAAGTTCCTGGGCGGATCGGCGACCAACGTGGCGGTCGCCGCGGCCCGTCTCGGCCGGTCCACGGCGGTGATCTCGCGCACCGGCGACGACCCCTTCGGCGTCTATCTGCACGAGGCCCTGCGCGGCTTCGGCGTCGACGACCGCTGGGTGACGCCGGTGCCCGGCCTGCCGACGCCCGTCACCTTCTGCGAGGTCTTCCCGCCGGACGACTTCCCGCTGTACTTCTACCGGCAGCCCAAGGCGCCGGACCTGGAGATCGACGCCCACGAGCTCGACCTCGACGCCGTCCGCGAGGCCCGCGTCTTCTGGGTCACCGGCACCGGCCTGAGCGAGGAGCCCAGCCGGACCGCCACCCTCGCCGCCCTCGCCCACCGCGACAAGGCCGCGACCACGGTCTTCGACCTCGACTGGCGCCCGATGTTCTGGAGCGACCCCGACTCCGCCCGCCCGTTCTACGCCGAGGCCCTGAAGCACACCACCGTCGCCGTCGGCAACCTCGACGAGGTGGAGGTGGCGACCGGCGTGCGCGAGCCGCGGGCCGCCGCGCAGGCGCTGCTGGACGCCGGCGTCGAGCTCGCCGTCGTCAAGCAGGGCCCCAAGGGCGTCCTCGCCGTCGACAGCGAGGGCAGGTCCGCCGAGGTCCCGCCGCTGCCGGTGAACGTCCTCAACGGCCTCGGGGCCGGCGACGCCTTCGGCGGCTCCCTCTGCCACGGCCTGCTCGCGGGCTGGGACCTGGAGAAGACCATGCGGCACGCCAACGCCGCCGGCGCCATCGTCGCCTCCCGGCTGGAGTGCTCCTCGGCGATGCCGACTCCGGACGAGGTGGCCGCGGCGATCGAGGCGGGAGCCGTCCTGTGACCACTGTCGACGTCTCCGAGCTCGTCCGACTGCGCAGCAGCCGCCCCGAGGCGATCGCCGAGGCCGCCGCCCGCCGCCCCCGCAGACCGCTGCTGGGCGACTCCGGCCGGCTGATGATCGTCGCCGCCGACCACCCGGCCCGCGGCGCGCTCGGCGTCGGCGGACGCAGGCTCGCCATGGCCAACCGCGCCGACCTGCTGGAACGCCTCTGCCTCGCGCTGTCGCGCCCCGGCGTGGACGGCGTCCTCGCGACCGCCGACATCCTGGACGACCTGCTGCTGCTCGGCGCCCTCGACGGCAAGGTCGTCATGGGCTCCATGAACCGCGGCGGCCTCCAGGGCGCCGCCTTCGAGCTCGACGACCGCTTCACCGGCCACCGCGCCGAGGACATCGAGCGGCTCAACTTCGACGCGGGCAAACTGCTGCTGCGCATCGACTACGACGACCCGGGCTCCCTCACCACGCTCGAGACCACCGCCCGCGCAGTCGACGACATGGCCGCCCGCGGACTCCCCCTCTTCGTCGAGCCGTTCATCAGCCGGCGCACCCCCGACGGCAGGCTCGGCAACGACCTCTCCGCGGAGGCCGTCACCCGGTCGATCGCCATCGCCTCGGGGCTGGGCGGCACCTCGGCCTACACCTGGCTGAAGGTGCCCGTCACCGACAACCCCGACGACATGGCCGAGGTCATGCAGACGTCCACGCTCCCCGCGGTCCTGCTGGGCGGCGAGGTCGGCGACGACCAGGACGGCGCGTACGAGAAGTGGCGCGGGGCGCTGCAACTGCCCACCGTGCAGGGCCTGGTGGTGGGTCGTTCGCTGCTCTACCCGGCGGACGGGGACGTCGCCGCCGCCGTGGACACCGCCGTAGGACTGCTGTGAGGGCCGCATGAGCAACGACCTGTACCTCGCGCGCGGGACCACCGCGCACGCCGGTTACGCGCTCGACATCGATCCCGTACGAGCGGGCTGGGACTACTGCAGCCTGCGGGTCGTCGAGCTGGAGCCGGGCGGCGGGCACGTCTTCGACACGGGTGACAGCGAGTGGATCGTGCTGCCCCTCGAAGGCGGATGTACCGTGCGCACAGATCAAGAAGAGTTCCAACTCCTGGGCCGGGAAACGGTGTTCGCGTCGGTCTCCGACTTCGCGTACGTTCCCCGGGACGCCCGGGTCCAGATCGCCTCCGGCGCGGGAGGCCGCTTCGCCCTGGCAGGAGCGAAGTGCGAGCGACGACTCCCCGCCCGCTACGGCCCCGCGCCGGAGGTCCCCGTCGAAGAGCGCGGCAGCGGCACATGCGCCCGTCTGGTGCGCAACTTCGCCTCCGCCGACGCCTTCGACTGCGACAAGCTGATCGCCGTCGAGGTGATCACCCCCGGCGGCAACTGGTCCTCGTACCCGCCGCACAAGCACGACGAGCACCGGCCGGGCGAGGAGGCCGAGCTCGAGGAGATCTACTACTTCGAGATCGACGGCCCGAACGGCTTCGGATACCAGCGGGTGTCCCCCTCGCGCGAGGGCGGCGCCGACGTCCTCGCCGAGGTGCGCTCCGGCGACGCCGTGCTCGTCCCCGACGGCTGGCACGGACCGGCCGTCGCCCAGCCCGGGCACGCCATGTACTACCTGAACGTCATGGCGGGACCGGGGCAGACCCGGGAGTGGCGGATCTGCTTCCACCCGGACCACGTAGAGAGCACAGGGGGCTACCGATGACGGCGCAGACCTCGACGACGCGGCTGACGGTCGCCCAGGCGCTGGTGCGCTTCCTCGCCGCCCAGCACACCGAGCGCGACGGCGTACGGCAGCGGCTGATCGGCGCGACCTGGGGCATCTTCGGCCACGGCAACGTCGCGGGCCTCGGCCAGGCGCTGGTCGAGTACGCCGACGAGATGCCGTTCCACCAGGGCCGCAACGAGCAGTCCATGGTCCACGCGGCCGTCGGCTACGCCCGCCAGTCGGGCCGTCTGTCCACCCACGCGGTGACGACGTCGATCGGCCCCGGCGCGACCAACCTGGTCACCGGCGCCGCCCTCGCCACCGTCAACCGGCTGCCGGTCCTGCTGCTGCCCGGCGACGTCTTCGCGACCAGGGTCGCCGACCCCGTGCTCCAGCAGCTCGAAGTCCCGTACGCGGGAGACGTGTCGGTCAACGACTGCCTGCGCCCGGTGTCGAAGTACTTCGACCGGATCACCCGCCCGGAGGCGCTGATCCCGGCGGCGCTGCAGGCGATGCGCGTCCTCACCGACCCGGTGGAGACGGGCGCGGTCACCCTCGCCCTGCCGCAGGACGTCCAGGCCGAGGCCTACGACTGGCCCGAGGAGTTCTTCGCCGAGCGCGTCTGGGCGGTCCGCCGCCCGGGCGCCGACCCCGTCGAACTCGCCGAGGCGGTGCGGGCGATCAGGTCCGCCGAACGCCCCCTGGTCGTCGCGGGCGGCGGCGTCCACCACAGCCGCGCCGAGGAGGCCCTCGCCGAGTTCGCCGAGGCCACCGGCATCCCGGTCGCCTCCACCCAGGCCGGCAAGGGCTCACTGCGCCACGACCACCCGCAGGACGTGGGCGGCGTCGGCCACACCGGCACCGCGACCGCCGACGAACTGGCCCGCACGGCGGACCTGATCATCGGCGTGGGCACCCGCTACACCGACTTCACCACCGCCTCCAACACCCTGTTCGCGGGCGACGGCGTCCGCTTCGTCAACCTCAACATCGCCTCCTTCGACGGCCACAAGCTCGCCGGCCTGCCGCTCGTGGCGGACGCCCGCAGCGGCCTCGGCGAGCTGACCGAGGCCCTGCGTCTGCACGGGCACCGGGTCGCGGACGCCTACGTCACCGCGTACTCCGAGGACAAGGAGCGCTGGGAGCAGCGCGTCGACGCCTGCTACGAGGCCGACGAGCCCGACGTCCGCCCGACGCAGCCGCAGGTGCTCGGCGCGCTCGACGCCCTCGTCGACGAGTCCGACGTGATCATCAACGCCGCCGGCTCGCTCCCCGGCGACCTGCACAAGATGTGGCGGACGCGCTCCCGGGACCAGTACCACCTGGAGTACGGCTACTCCTGCATGGGGTACGAGATCCCCGCCGCGATCGGTGTGAAGCTGGCCGCCCCGGAACGCAACGTCTGGGCGCTGGTCGGCGACGGCACGTACCTGATGATGCCGACGGAGATCGTGACGGCCGTGCAGGAGGGGATCGCGATCAAGATCCTGCTCGTGCAGAACCACGGCTACGCCTCCATCGGCGGTCTGTCGGAGTCGGTGGGCGGCGAGCGCTTCGGCACGGCGTACCGCTACACCGCGGACGACGGCACCTTCACCGGCGCCCCGCTGCCCGTCGACCTCGCCGCCAACGCAGCCAGCCTCGGCATGCGGGTGCTGCGCGCGAAGACCGTCCGCGAACTGCGCGAAGCCCTCGCCGAGGCGCGCCGCGCCGACACTCCCACATGTGTCTACGTCGAGACCGAAACGGCCGACACTGTGTCGGGCCCGCCGCCGGCGCAGGCCTGGTGGGATGTACCTGTGGCCGAGACCGCGACGCGACCGTCCGCGGTGAAGGCACGTGAGCTGTACGAACGGCACGTCTCTACCCGACGCCGCCATCTGTGAAGGAGCACTCGGTCATGACGAAGATCGTCAACCACTGGATCGGCGGCAAGACCGTCGAAGGCGCGTCGGGTTCGTACGGGCCGGTCACCGACCCCGCGACCGGCGCCGTCACCACGAAGGTCGCGTTCGCCTCGGTGGACGAGGTCGACGCCGCCGTCGCGGCCGCGAAGGACGCCTACGCCACCTGGGGCGCCTCCTCGCTCGCCAGGCGGAGCACGATCCTGTTCGCCTTCCGGGCGCTGCTCGACGCGAACCGGGACGCGATCGCCGAGCTGATCACCGCCGAGCACGGCAAGGTGCACAGCGACGCGCTCGGCGAGGTCGCGCGCGGCCTGGAGATCGTGGACCTGGCATGCGGGATCACCGTGCAGCTGAAGGGCGAGCTGTCGACCGAGGTGGCGAGCCGGGTGGACGTCGCGTCGATCCGCCAGCCGCTGGGCGTCGTCGCGGGCATCACGCCGTTCAACTTCCCGGCGATGGTCCCGATGTGGATGTTCCCCATCGCGATCGCGTGCGGCAACACGTTCGTGCTGAAGCCGTCCGAGAAGGACCCGTCGGCGTCGATCAAGATCGCCGAGCTGCTGGCCGAGGCCGGTCTGCCCGACGGCGTGTTCAACGTCGTCCACGGTGACAAGGTGGCCGTCGACCGCCTCCTGGAGCACCCGGACGTCAAGGCCGTGTCCTTCGTCGGCTCCACGCCGATCGCCCGCTACATCCACACCACCGCCTCCGCGAACGGCAAGCGCGTCCAGGCGCTGGGCGGCGCGAAGAACCACATGCTGGTCCTGCCCGACGCGGACCTGGACGCGGCCGCCGACGCCGCCGTCTCGGCCGCCTACGGCTCGGCCGGCGAGCGCTGCATGGCCATCTCCGCGGTCGTCGCCGTCGGCACCATCGGCGACGAGCTGGTGGAGAAGATCCGCGAGCGCGCCGAGAAGATCAAGATCGGCCCCGGCGACGACCCGACCAGCGAGATGGGCCCGCTCATCACGGCCGTCCACCGCGACAAGGTGGCCTCCTACGTGACGGGCGCGGCGGCCGAGGGCGCCGACGTGATCCTGGACGGCACCGGCTACACCGTCGAGGGCTACGAGGACGGCCACTGGATCGGCATCTCGCTGCTGGACCGGGTGCCCACCACCGCGAAGGCCTACCAGGACGAGATCTTCGGCCCGGTGCTGACCGTGCTGCGCGTCGACACCTACGACGAGGGCATCGCCCTCATCAACGCCTCGCCGTTCGGCAACGGCACCGCGATCTTCACCCGGGACGGCGGCGCGGCCCGTCGCTTCCAGCTGGAGGTCGAGGCCGGCATGGTCGGGGTGAACGTCCCGATCCCGGTCCCCGTCGGCTACCACAGCTTCGGCGGCTGGAAGGACTCGCTCTTCGGCGACCACCACATCTACGGCAACGACGGCACGCACTTCTACACCCGCGGCAAGGTCGTCACCACCCGCTGGCCCGACCCGGCCGACGCCCCGGCGGGCGTGGACCTGGGCTTCCCCCGCAACCACTGACCCCGCGACCACGCACACCCGCACGACGACGCCCTGCCCCGTCCGGGGGGCAGGGCGTCGCCGTGCGTCGGCCGGCGGGCGTGCGGGCCGACGGCGAGGACGTCAGCCGGCAGTGGAGCCGGCGCCGCCGCCGGCGGCCTTGACCGCCTCGGTGAGGTCGCCGGTCTGCGCGGCCGGCGGCGCCTTGACCGGGGCCGTCTGGCCGAACTTCTCGAAGTCCATCGTCACCTTCATGGCGCCGATCTCCTGGATCATGCGGACCGGCAGGTCCTTGGGGCCGACCCACACGTCCATGGTGATCGAGGTGGCGCCGCCGGTGAGCGAGCCGAAGAGGTTGTCCTTGTCGCCGTACGCCTTCTTGTACTTGCCCATCCCGGCCTGGTCGACGACGGCCCGGTAGTGCGTGGTGGTCTTGCCGTTCATCTTCTCCGAGCCGAGGTTCTCGACGTCGTCGGCGTACTTCAGGCTCTTCATGGACGCCGACGGGCTGCCGTTGCTGCCGCTGAGCGCCTGCGCGCCCTGCTTGCCGAAGACGGCCGAGCTGTCGATCTTCATCCACTCCTTGCCCTTGAGCGGGCCGGCGGCCTGAGGGTCGACGTCGTAGTAGTACGCGCCGTCCACGAAGAGCATGCGCGTCTTCGGAGCGTCCTGGAGCTGCTGCAGCTGCGCGGCCGCGGTGTCCATCAGGACGTCGAACGCGTAGCCGTCGCCCCAGGAGTAGGTGCCCTCCATGGCGACCGGGGCGCCGGCGCCCATGGAGGTGGTCATCTTCACCTCGGCCGAGCCGAGCTTCTCGGTGCGGTCGGTCGCCCGGCCGAGCGCGGCCATGATCGCGTCCGTGCCGTCCACGGCCTTGGCCGCGTCCTTGGCGCTCTCGCTGCCGCACCCGGCCGTCGTGACCAGGGCCGCCACCGTGACGGCCGTCCAGGCGACGGCGTACTTCGTCCTCATGAGTCCCCACCCCTGTGCATCGTCTGTGATCCCCGAACCCTAGCGGGCCACACTGACACGTCCGCATGCCGAACGTCGCCCCACTTTCTCGCCGGGGGCGCTGCGGTTCCCGTACGCGCCGACCGGCCGGAGTGGCCTGCCTCGAACGGGTGTATCCGTACCCATCGGGGCCTCATGGCTGCGGATTTCGTAGGCAAACCGCTATTGACGCAGTGGTTTCCGTCGGGATTCCATGCAGCACCACAGCCGCCGGAGGCATCCGCCCGAGTCGATCGGACCCGCCGCATGACCGACACGCTCCGCCCCGTCGAGACCGCCTCTCCCCAGGCGCCCGACACCCCCCAGAAGCTCAAGCGCTCCATCGGAGTCGTCGGCGGCACCCTCCTCACCCTCTCCTGCGTCACCCCCGCCTCCACCCTCTTCGTCGTGGTCCCGGACCTGTTCGGCTCGCTCGGCACGGCGACCGCCCTGACGATCGCGATCGGCTCGCTGCTCTGTGTCGCCGTGGCGTTCTGCTACGCGGAGCTCGGCACCCTGATCCCCAGCGCGGGCGGCGAGTACGCCATGGTCTCCACCCTGGCGGGACGGCTCGCCGGCTGGCTGGTCTTCGTGCTCTCCCTCCTCGTCGTCATGATCGTGCCGCCGGTGATCGCCATGGGCACGGCCGACTACCTCGCCCCGGTCGTCCACCTCGACCCCTCCCTCGCGGGCGCCGGAGTCATGCTGCTGGCCACCCTCGCCGGCCTGCTCGACCTGCGCGCCAACGCCTGGATCACCGGCGTCTTCCTGGTCCTGGAGGTCATCGCGGCCGCCCTGGTGGCCGTCCTGGGCTTCGCCCACGGGCACCGCGGCGCGGGCAGCCTGGTGTCCCTGCGGGTCGCCGGCGCGGACGGCCACGCCGACACGGTCACCGCCATGATGGTCGTCTCGGGCCTGGCCATCGCCCTCTTCATCACCCAGGGCTTCTCCACGGCCGTCTACCTCTCCGAGGAGCTGGAGCACCCGCGCCGCAACGTCGCCCGCACGGTGCTGGCCACCCTCGCCATCTCCACCGTGATCATCCTGGTCCCGGTCGTCGCCATCACCTTCGGCGCCTCCGACCTCGCCCAGCTCACCGGCGGCGACATCGGCTCCATGGTCACCGCCTGGTCGAACTCCGCCGTCGGCGCCTTCGTCAGCCTGTGCGTGGCCCTCGCGATCATCAACGCCGGCATCGTGATGGTCATCCAGAACTCCCGCGTCCTGTTCGCCTCCGCTCGCGACAAGGCCTGGCCCGAGCCCGTGAACGACGTCTTCGCGAGGCTCGGCCGCTTCGGCTCCCCCTGGGTCGCCACCCTCGCCGTCGGCGTCCCGGGCGCCGCGCTCTGCTTCGTGAACCTCGACACCCTGTACGGCGTCACCGGCGTCTCCGTCACCGGCATGTACCTGCTCGTCGCGGTCGCCGCCCTGCTCTCCCGGCGTGGCCACCACCGGCACGCCTCCGCCTGGCGCATGCCGCTGTGGCCGGTCGTGCCGGCCCTGCTGATCGCCGTGCTCGCGTACATCCTGGCCCAGCAGGAGACGGCCTACCTCCTGTGGACCGGCGGCATCGTCGCCGCCGCGACCCTCTACTGGGCCCTCTACCTCCGCCCCCGCCGCACCGCCCGCTGGCTGGTGACCGTCCCGGAGGACGGGCAGGGCTGACCCGCGTATACCGCGTCCGCGGTATGCCGCCCCGGCCGCGTACGCCCCGGGGAGGTCGGCGAGTTCGGTCTGCGGTCGACAACTCCATGACAGGTTGACCCCGTACGGTTGAAGCATGGATCTTCGACTGCCCGGTCTGCGAGGACCACGGCGGCCCCGACGGCTCCTCGCCGCCGCGGCCGCCGTGGTCGTACTCGCCGGCGCCGGTACCTGGACGGCCGTCGCCTCCGACGACGACACGCCCCCGGTGCACCGCACCGACCGGGTCATGGCGGTGGACGGCGTACGCCTGGACACCTCGTACTTCACCTCCGGCGCCACCGGCCGTCGCCCCGCCGTGCTCCTCGCGCACGGCTTCGGCGGCAGCAAGGACGACGTCCGCCAACAGGCCGAGAAGCTCGCCCGCGACGGATACGCGGTGCTGACCTGGTCCGCGCGCGGCTTCGGCGACTCCACCGGCAGAATCGGGCTCAACGACCCGAAGAGCGAGGTCGCCGACGTCTCCCGGCTGATCGACTGGCTCGCGAAGCGGCCCGAGGTCCGGCTCGACAGACCCGGCGACCCGCGCGTGGGCGTGGCCGGCGCCTCCTACGGCGGCGCGGTCTCCCTGCTCGCCGCCGGACACGACGACCGCGTCGACGCCATCGCCCCCGCGATCACCTACTGGAACCTCGCGGACGCCCTGTTCCCCGACGGCGTGTTCAAGAAGCTGTGGACCGGCGTCTTCTTCAACACCGGCGGCGGCACCGCCCGCTTCGAACCGGCGCTGGCCGCGATGTACGCGCGCGTCGCCGAGTCCGGCGTCCCGGACGCCGCCGCACGCCGGCTCCTCGAGGAACGCTCGCCGTCCGCCGTCGCCGACCGCGTCAAGGTCCCCACGCTCCTGTTCCAGGGCCAGACCGACTCCCTCTTCACCCTCGCCCAGTCCGACGCGGCCGAGAAGGCGATCCGGGCCAACGGCGCCCCCGTCGACGTCGACTGGATCGCCGGCGGCCACGACGGCGGCGACATGGAGGCCGCCCGCGTCCAGGCCCGCGTCGCCTCCTGGTTCGACCGCTACCTCAAGGGCGACAAGGCCGCCGACACCGGCCCGGCCTTCCGCGTCACCCGCACCGGAGGCGTCGACTCCACCGACGGCGCCGCCCGGCTCCGGGGAGCGAGCGCGGACGCCTACCCCGGCCTGACCCACGGCGACCGCTCGTTCCCGCTGACCGGCCGCCGCGAGGAGCAGTCCTTCGCCAACCCGCCCGGCGCCACCCCGCCCGCCGTCTCCGCCCTGCCCGGCCTCGGCGGCGGCGGCCTCTCCCAGCTCTCCGCCCTCGGCGTCGGCGTCTCCCTCGACTTCCCCGGCCAGTACGCCGCCTTCGACTCCGCGCCGCTCGCCGACGACCTGCGGGTCACCGGCACGCCGACGGTCACCGTCCACGTGAAGTCGACGACCGGCGCCGCCGTACTCTTCGCCAAGGTCTACGACGTCGGCGGCAGCGGCAACCAGGTGCTGCCCTCCCAGCTCGTCGCCCCGGTCCGGGTAGACGGCGCCCAGGCGGGCAAGGACGTCACGATCACCCTCCCGGCGATCGACCACAAGGTCGAGGAGGGCCACCGGCTGCGCCTGGTCCTCGCCTCCACCGACCTCGGCTACGCCTCACCGACGGCCTCCGCGACGTACACCGTCTCCCTGAAGAGCGACCTGTCGGTCCCCACCGCCCCCGCCGTCACGACCGCTGCGGCGCCGCTGCCCTCATGGGTGTGGTGGCTGCCCCTCACCGGCGCGGGCGTCGCGCTCGCCCTGCTGCTGACCGCCCGCCGCCGCACCGCCACCCCGGCCCCCGACCCGGCGCTCGCCGACGTCCCGCTCGTCATCGCCGACCTGAGCAAGAAGTACGCGGGCGGCGACCGCTACAGCGTCCGCGAGCTGTCCTTCCGGGTCGAGAAGGGCCAGGTCCTCGGTCTGCTCGGACCCAACGGCGCCGGCA
>NZ_JBEPBI010000210.1:0-13741 GCF_040299045.1 Streptomyces sp. NPDC001027 | reverse complement strand
GAAACTTCGGGGGGCGGGCCCTTCGCCGTGCCTCAGATGACCTGGGGTTCGAAGTCCCAGTAGGGCCGGTTGCGGGAGCGGGCCGAGACGGTGTGCGGATGCCTGCTGCCCAGCGTCGCGTCGAGGTCCGACAGGGCCTCCTGCTCGACCTTCTCCGCCTGCCGCCGGTCCCGCAGGCCGCGCAGGTCCGCCGCGTGGGCGATGCGCGCCGACAGGGTCAGCGGATGGGTGCGCCCGAGCGTCTCGACGGCCCGGCCCACGGTGTCGTGGCTGAGCTCGGCGGCGCTCTCGGTGTCGCCGACGATGTTGCGCAGGGCGGAGGCGTTCAGGGCGCAGCCCAGCGTCCAGGGGTGGTGCTCCCCCACGGCGTCGGTCATCGCCGCGAGCGCCTGCTCGAGGAGGACGTGCCCGGCCTCCCGTTCGCCGACGTTGCGCAGGATCAGCGCCTGGTTGGCGCGGGCCCCGGCGACGAACGGGTGCTCGTCGCCCAGCATCACCTCGTACCGCGCGACGACGGCCTCGCTGAGCTCGCGGGCCCGGTCGATGTCGCCGTGCTCGCGGGCGTAGCAGCTCTGGGCGGTCGCGAAGATCAGGGTCAGCGGATGCGTCTCGCCGAGCACCCGCTCGCCGCGCTCCAGCACGCTGGACAGCAGCTCCCCGGGCTCCTCGCGTTCGGCGCCGCGGTCGCGGCCGCGGTCCCGCTCGCCCAGGCGGTAGCGGCACAGCGCGAGGTTGTGCTCGGCCTTGAGGGTCGCCGGGTTGTCGCGGCCCATCACGAGCCGGATCTCGCGCACGTTCTTCGCCTGGATGGACTCGGCCTCGGCGTACCGGCCGAGCAGTCGCAGGTCGATGGCGTAGGAGATCTCGGAGCCGAGGGTCCACGGATGGCGGGCCCGCAGGAGCAGGCGGCGGGATTCCATGGTCCGCCGGTCGTGCTCCAGGGCCTCCGGGTAGCGGCCGAGCAGCCGCAGGGAGACGGCGAGGTTGTTGAGCGAGTTGAGGCTGCGCGAGTCCTGGTCGCCCAGCAGGTCGCGGTAGGCCACCAGGACCCACTGGGAGAGCTCCAGCGCCTCGTCGTAGCGGCCGAGGCCGCGCAGGTCGGCCGCGAGGCCGGCGGCGGCCCGCAGATGCTCCAGGTCCTGCGGTCCGCGCTCCGCCTTCAGATGTTCGGAGGCGGCCCGGCTGAGGGCCTCGGTGGCGGCGTAGTCGCCGACGGCCCGCAGCAGGTTGGTGTAGTGGTAGGTCAGCTCCCAGATCCGGGGGTGCGTCGGGCCGAGCAGTTCGCGCCAGGCCTTCATGGCGCGCTCGCCGAGTTTGATGCCGGCGACGTACTCGCCCGAGAAGTACATGTAGCGCAGGCAGTTGAAGACCAGTCGCTGGACGGTCGGTTCCTGGGTCTGCAGCACGTCGGCGTACTTCAGGTGCGGCACGATCTCGGCGTACCCGGGCCACAGGTCGGGGTCGGTGGGCCGGCGCGGGTCGGCCGCGGCGAGGGCCAGCCGGACGACGTCGATGAACTCCTTGCGGTCGGCGTCCGGCATGTCCTTGTGCACGATCTGGTGGACCATGCGGTGCAGGTACAGCGACTCCCCGGAGCCGGCCCCCTCGTCGCCGACGGCCTCGTGGGACTCCAGGCGGACGACGGAGTACTGGCGGAGCTGGTTGATCGCCTTGTTCCACAGCAGCGGGTCGTTGAGCAGTCCGGCGAGCTGTTCGGGCAGTTCGTCGCTCGACATCTCGCGCAGCAGCCGGACGGGGATGAAGCCGGGGGCGAAGAAGGTGCACAGCCGCAGCAGGTCCACGGACTCGGGGACGGTCTCGCGGAGTTTGTTCAGCAGTATCGACCACGCGGTCTGGAAGGCGAGCGGGAAGTCCGCCGACACCTTCACCACGTCGCTGTCGATGCCGCCGTCCAGCAGGGCGATGTACTGGCGCACCGACAGGTCGGAGTCGTTCAGCCAGCCCGCCGTCTGGTCGAGCAGCAGCGGCAGGTCCTCCAGCGCGTCCGCGAGCTGGTCGGCCTCGCCCTCGGACAGCCGTGGCGCGCGGCGCCTGATGAACGCCACCGACTCGTCGCGGGCGTAGACGGGCACCTCCAGCAACTTGCTGTTGTGCTCGGTCCATTCGGGGTTGCGGGAGGTGATGATGACGTGGCCGGGGCCGGTGGGCACCAGGTCCCAGATCTGGTCGGGCTCGTCGGCTCCGTCCAGGATCAGCAGCCATCGTCCGTACGGGTCGCCGCGGCGCAGCGAGTCACGGACGGCGCGCAGCCGTTCGCCGTACTCCTGTCCGGTCTGCAGGCCGAGTTTCGGGGCGAGTTCGGCGAGCAGCCGGCGGTAGGTGACGCGTTTCTCGGCGTTGACCCACCACACGACGTCGTACTCGGAGCCGAAGCGGTAGACGTACTCGGCGGCCGTCTGGGTCTTGCCCACTCCGGACATGCCGTGCAGCGTGACGACGCCGGCGCCGGGCTCCGCGCCCTGCAGCAGGTGGTAGGCGTCGTTGAGCAGCGTCTCCCGGCCGGTGAAGCGGGTGTTGCGGCGCGGCACCCCGCCCCAGACCTCGGGCATCGCGGCCGGGAAGCGGGGGCCGCGGCGGGCGCCCTCGGGGAGGTCGGGCTGCGGCTCGAAGGGCAGGTCCAGCCGGTCGAACAGGCGGCGCTCGGCCTCCTCGGCGCCCATGTTGGTCAGGTCGACGGGGGCGAGGACGGCGGTCGCGGCCGGTACGGAGGCCGTCGTCACGGAGACGGCGGCGAACCGTGACGGGTCGGGGGCGACGACCTCGCGCAGCGCCGCGTTCCACTCCTCCTGCGTACGGGGGCCGAGCTGGAAGTACCACTCGCTGACGACGATGAGGATGCGTCCCTCGGCGAGTTCCAGGTCGCGCAGCAGATCGACGAGCGGCACCTCGGCCGGGGAGTCCCAGCGCAGGTACACCACGCGCAGGCCGCGGCGTTCGAGCCGGTCTCCGATCCATGCCGCCCAGGCCCGGTTGAATCCCGCGAAGTGGATCGTGACCGCCTGCCTCGCGGCCCCTCTCCCGGTTGCCCCGACCGGCGTACGAGCTCCAGACATGCAGCGGCCTCCAGCACGTAGTACCTCGAAAATCCTAGGACCTCGGCGCGGCGCGCGTAAGTCCGCCGACCTCTTCCGCGCGCGCCTCGGCCCGACGATCTTCGCTCACCTGACGGCCCGTCGCAGGCCATCCTCATTCTTTCGGGCGTGGCAGCGCGGGAGTGTGACGCTGTGTCCACAAAGCGCGCGCGGCCTTCACGTAGGCCTCGGCCCGGGCGGTATGGCTGCGGGGCGCCGGATGTTCGGCCATGCGTTCGTAGGCGGCGGCCATCTCGTCGACGAACCGGCGTCCGCGGACGGTGAGGTCCGGCGAGCCGACGAGCGCCGGCAGCGCCGCTTTCACCTGGGCGCGGTAGCGGGCGTGCCGGGACCATGCGTACGCGGCGTCGGGCGGCGCGGCGACGAGCGCCCGGTGCTGGAAGTAGTCGGCGAGGGCCAGATGGGAGTACGCCCCCTGCAGCAGGGCGTCGTAGGGCCGTGGGCCGGTCTTCCAGGGAGCGAAGTAACGCGCCTCGGGGTCGGCGTGATGGAGCGTCACCAGGTCGGCGAGTGCGGCGAGTTTGGCGTGGTGGAGTTCGTGGACGAGGGTGGCGGCGAGGGCGACGGCGTCCTGCGGGGGGCTGGCGAGGAGGGCGCCGAACGCCTCGTGCCGGGTCGCGCTGCAGCTGTCGCGGCCGTCCGCGCCCGGCGGGCTCTCCAGCGGGACCAGACAGCGCAGCAGGGTCAGCGCCTCGGCCACCCGGTGCGCACCGCCGGAGCGCAGGGCGGCCTCGGCGCCCGACCAGGCCTGCAGCCAGCGCTTGTGGTCCGTGTCGTCGAGGACGGCCGGTCCGCTGAGGCCGCGGTGGCCGGGACCGGGCGCGGTGCGGTACGGGTCCGCGTCGTCCAGCGGCAGGGGCGCGGTGGCGGGCAGCAGGCCGGGCAGGGTGCGCACGGGCGTCCAGGCGAGGGCGGCGGACCAGGCGCCGATGCCGCTCTCCAGGTGGACGACGACGTCCGGCGCGTCGGGTCCGCGCAGCGTCAGCCGCCCGTCGCGGTGGGCGACGTCGACGGGGGCGTCCGCGCGGGCGGCCGTGTGCAGGGCGCCGAGGGAGGGCAGGGCGAGCACTCCGGCGCGGGCGGTGAGCCGCACGGTGAAGGGGATCCCGGCGCGCGCGGCGGCCACTGCGGCGAGGGCGCTGAAGTGGGCGAGGTCCTGGCGCAGCCGGCGGGCGCGGTGCTCGTCGGCGGGGCCGCCGCGCTCGTCGAGGCCGCGCAGACAGCTCAGCGCCCAGGGTCCGGTCAACGGGTGGAAGAGACGTTCGCGGGCGGGTGAGTGCGCGGCGCCGGCCGGGTACGGGTGGCCTGCGGACGGGCGGCGGCGGTCGGCGGGCGGGCCCGACGGGCGGTGGTGGTCGGCGGACGGGCCCGACGGGCGGGGGCGGTCGGAGGGGCGGGGGCGGTCGGCGTCGGTGAGCAGGGCCCAGTCGTCGCGCAGCCGCGCCTTGCGGGCCGGGGAGCAGACCGCCGGGTGCGCCGCGTCGGCGGCGTCGAGGACGGCGCGCAGCAGGAGCAGGCGCCGGGTGTCCTGGTCGCGCACCAGGAGGGCCAGGGTCTCGGGGCCGCCCCGGGTGCGGCCGAGCTCCACGAGGCCGCGTTCCGGGACTGCGGGGCGGATCACCGGGCGCCCTCTTCAGGGGCGGCGAACACGGCGTGGGGGTCGGGAACGGCCGGGGCCGCGGGGGCGGCAGAGGCGGCGACGGGCGTGTGCGCGGCGAGCCGGGCGGCGATGTGGCGGATCAGACGCTGGAGGTCGGCGCAGTACACCGACGGGTTGCGAAAGCCGTGTCCGGCCCGGTAGCGGTGGGCGTAGTGACCGCCCCCGCAGACCGCCAGCAGGGGGCAGGCGCGGCACTGCCGCGCGAGGGACGCCGTGCCCGCCTGCCGGGCCGCGACCGCCGGGTGGCGCAACGCGTCGTCGAAGGCGTCGTGGAAGACGTCCAGGCCGGTGTGCGCGGCGCCGTCGTACGCCGACTTCAGGGAGTCCGTCTGCTCGATGGACCCGTCGGTCTCGACGACGACCGCGTCGAAGGGCGCGAGGCCCAGGGACTCGGTGGCGGAGGGCATGCCCAGCAGGAGGGCGAGGCACTCCTCGAAGAGGCGCACGCGGGTCTCCCGGCGGCCCGCGTCCCACCAGCGGTCGAAGACGGCGCACAGCCATTCCCCGTGCCGGGCGCCGGCCCAGTGGGGCGGCGGGGCGGACCAGTTGCCGTGCGGCAGCAGGAAGTTGAGGGCGGGGGGCCGCAGTGCGAGGAGGGACTCGTACGTCTCCACGGGGTCCAGCGCGGCGTCGACGACGGTGAGAATGCCCGCGTACGCCGAGGGCGCGTGCTCGGCGGCCAGCAGGGCGCCGCGCGCGGCGGCGGGCCAGGAGGGGCGGCCGGCGTGGTCGACGCGGCGCGCGTTGTGCGCGGCCGACCCTCCGTCGAGGCTGACGCTGATCCTGACGCCGCCGTCGGCGAGGACGGCCAGCCGTCCTGCGGTGAGCAGGGTGGCGTTGGTCTGGACGACGGCGTGGACCGTGCAGCCGTCGGGGACGCGGTCCCGGACCAGGCGGGTGAAGCGGGTCAGGGTCTCGGCGCCGGCCAGCAGGGGCTCGCCCCCGTGCAGGACGAGGGAGAGGTCCCTCAGGGCGTGGGCGCGGGCGTGTTCGGCGATGCGGGCCGCGGTGCGGTCGAGGACGTCGGGGGCGGCTGTGGCGGGGCGGGTGCGCCAGGTGCGGTCCGGGCCCTCGTAGAGGTAGCAGTAGGTGCAGGCGAGGTTGCAGCGGCCGTGCATCTTCACGATGAACTGCCGGAAGGCGTGTCCGGACATCCAGCACCCCCATGCCCTGCGGCTGCCCTGAAGCGGCCCTGCCGCCGCCGTGGTACGCCGGCCCTGCGGCGGCCCTGTGGCCGGCTTCGGCCCCGCGCTGCCGTGTCCCCCGCTTCGCGGCGCGAGCGCCGCACGGGGCGCATGCCCGTGCGGACCGCGGACACAAACCCCGCCCGACCGAACTTGTCCGAGTCGCGCGCACACGAGACCGAATTCGACTTCCGAACGATCGAATGTGTCCTGTAGAGGGGGCCGTAGAGGGCAGTCGGCGGAACCCGTCAGAGCACGGCGTCGAACCCCCACAGGGTTTCGCTCGACCTCCCCGCGCGCTCCCGCAGATCCTCCAGCACCTCCCGCAGCACCGGATGCCCGATCGTCCGCAGCTCCGCCAGGTCCAGCGCCAGCAGATCCGGCAGCGGCCCGCCCGCGGCGGGCTCACCCGCGCCGGCGTCCTGCGCGGTCGTCTCCGCCACGGACTCGCCCCGTACGTCCATGCCCGTTCCTCCCCAACCCGCTCGGCTCACGTCACACGCTCCAGCGCGGCCAGCCGCTCCGCCGTCTCGGCGGCCGTCGGCCCGTCGGCGACCAGGCTGCCCTCCGGCAGCCGCGACCACTCCGTCCGGGCGGCACGGTAGGCCTCCCGGGCGGCCCGCGGCCGCGAGGCCGCCTCATAGGACATACCCCGCCAGTGGTGCGCCTGCGCACCCGTTCGGACGGCCTCGTGCCGCCGGCGTTCCGTGGCAGCCGCCCCCTCGGCCTCCCGGGCCGACTCCGCCGCGTCGCGGAAGGCGTCGACCGCCAGGTCCAGGCGGGCCGGGCGGCGCAGGCTGCGGTAGGCCTCGAACTGGACCTGGCCGAGTTCCAGCCGGCACCGGGCGGCCAGCAGCGGGTCCGCCGCGTCGGCGGCGGCGAGCCCGAAGAGGTGCTCGGCCTCGCGCAGGTCGACGCGGTCCCCGCGGCCCCGGTAGCGCAGCATCAGCGCACGGCCGAGCAGCAGCAGCCGGTGGGCGACCTGCGCGCTGCCCGCCGGGGTCTCCATCCGGCAGTCCCGCAGCACGCGGATCGCCCGGGAGAGCGTCCCCTGGGCCCGCGCCCCGGACTGCAGTCCGGCCAGCCGCAGCAGCGCCTCGCCCCACTCGGCGAGGACGTCGGCGTGCGCGGGCGCGTCGCGGGACATGCGCTGGGCGGCCTGCGCGAAACGGTCGGCGGCCGTCTCCAGCTCCGCCGGATCGCCCGACTCCCGGTGGCGGGCGACGGCGATCCGGCCCGCCCGCGCCAGCAGCGCCGCCCGTCGCCCCTGCTCGCGGACCAGGGCGAGCGCCTCGTCGACGCGGGCCTGGGCGTCGTCCAGCGGCCCGCCCGCCTGAAGCAGAGCGTCGACCAGATCGAGCAGGACGCGCACCCGTGCACGCGCCGACTCCACGGTGTCGGGCGCCTCCCCGGTGTCGAGGGCGGTGCGCAGCGACTGCGCGCCCTGCTCGGCGTAGAGGCGGGCCTGCACGGGGTCGGCGGTGGCGCCGGACAGACGCAGCAGGATCCGGCCGTGCTCCAGGGGGAGTTCGGACGGCCGCTCGCGACGGTCGGGCCAGACGTCGGCGAAGGCCTCCAGCATGCCGACCGCGCCCTGCAGCAGCGCGCTGTCCCCGCCGAGCCGCCACTGCGCCTCCAGGGCGCGCACCCGCTCCAGGGTGAGCCCGAGGGCCTGGTGGTGGTCGAGGTCGGGCGCCGCGCAGGCGACGGCGTACTCGCGGTCGGCGCGGCGCAGCAGGTCCAGGGCTGCGGCCCCGTCGCCGCGGCGTCGGCGGTCGGTCGCCGCGGCGTGCAGCACCCGTGCCAGCACGGCCCGTTCGTGCAGCCGCCGCGGGTGCGCCGCGGCGCGCTCCGCGGCCGCCTCCGCCTCCTGCAGCAGATCGTCGCCGCCCTGCACCTCCCACAGGCGCAGCGTGCAGTGCGCGTACTCGGCCCACAGCTCGGGGTCCGCCCCGGCGGGACGTTCGTGCTCGGTGGCGCCGCGCAGCAGCTGCACCGCGTCGATGACGTCCTGGATCATGCCCTCGCGGTCGAAGCGCCCGATCAGCGTGCGGGCCCGGCGGACCGCCTGGTGCGTGGGCCGCTCCTCGGGACGCCCAGGGCCGCTGCGGCCGCCGGGCGTCTCGAACTGCTCGGGCAGCGGCATGAACCGTCGCAGCACGCGCGCGGCGACCTCGGCGAAGGGCTGCGGCACGGGAGCCGCGTCGCCGTTGCCGCCGCTGTCCCCGTTGTCCCCGTGGTCGGCCCGGTCGGCGCCGGTCGCGGCAGCCGCGCCGGACGCGTAGGGGCGGCCCGCGCCGCCGTCGCCGAGCTGGGCGAGGGCCAGCGCGGGGAAGTTCGGGCCGCCCTTGCCGAAGCGCTGCTCGATGTACTCCGAGCAGTGCTTGAGGACCAGCATCGCCTCGTCGCGGCCGAGCCGGGACAGCAGGGCGTCGCGCACGTCCGGATCGATGCGGTACCACTGGGCGCCGTCGTCGGCGAACTCCTCCGACTCGCGCGTGAGCAGCCCGCCGACCAGCACCTCCGCCAGCTCGGACGGTCCCGAGTCGGGCAGCATCGTGCGCTGGACGAGCTGCATGACCGGCAGGCACAGAGGCGCGGCGGCCAGATACACGGCGAGCCGTCCGGCGGCCGGGGAGGCGCTGGAGCTGAACCTGCTGACCCGCTCGAACGGAGTGCGCCGGCGGTCGGCGCGCCCGGCGGGGGCGGGCGGCTGGTCCGCGCGCACCCAGCCCACGGCGCCCGGCACCGGCCCGGCGCCGGCCCCCGACAGCAGCCGGGCCCAGGCGCCGAGGGCCACCGGCTCGGGCGGCAGCACGGGCACCGGGAGCGCCCCGCGGCGGGCCTCCGCCGGCACGCCGGACGGCGTGCGCACCCGTAGCGCGGCCGCCCCGCCCAGCGTCTCGCCCCGGCTCAGCTCGCAGAAGACCACGGGCAGCCGGGTCCGGTTCCACAGGCGCTGCGGCAGCGGCTGGAGCACGGCGACCGGGCCCTGCCGGGACAGGTGGTGCAGCAGCCGGTGCGCCTGTCCGCTGTGCCACAGCGGGCCCGCGCAGTCGCTGACGAAGAGGACGATCCGGCGGCCGGTGGGGTCGCTGAGCCGGTCCGTGGAGTGCAGCGGCGCCGCGTACACGTCGGGGCTGCGGCTGACGGCGGGAGCGCCGTCGGGACCCTGGTGCAGATGGCTGACCTTGATGTCCGAGAAGGCCCCCAACTGGCCGAACACCTGCTCCAGTTCGAGGAAGAGCCGGTCCCACACCCGCATCGACGACGAGGCGTCCAGCACCAGTTGGAGTCGGGCGTCGCCCCGGACGACCGCACGGTGGACGGGCATGACCAGGCCGCCCGCCTGCGCGCTGCGCTCCGCCGTCGCCGTCTCGTCAAGCCGCATGCGCAGCGGGGGCGCCGGGCTGCGGTAGCGCTGCAACCGCCGGAGCGCGCGCTGGAGTTCGAGCGGGGCGGGCAGCGCGGGGGCGGCGGGCACGCCCACCGGCAGCGCGGCGGCCCGGCCCGCGCCACGGGACCGTCGGCCTCCGTCCTGCGGCACCGGATACAGGCTCACGCGTCCGCCGGCGCCGACCTCCTGCGGGGCCGGCTCCGCACGCTCGGGCTGCTCCTCCCGCGTCCCTGTGTCCGGGGCCCCGCCCCGACCGCCGCCGCGTCTCGACGCGGACCTGCCGCCGACCGCGGCCGGCGGTTCCTCCCGGTCGGGGACGTCCACCGGCCGGGTCCACCGCGCCAGCCACAGCGCGTCGCACAACTGCTCCACGTCGGGATCGAGCCCCACCCCGCGCAGTCGCGCGACCAGCTCGGCGAGGGGGTCGTCGTCCTGGGCCGCGGCCGGGACCGGGGACGGGCCGCGGGTCCGGGAGGCCGAGGGGTCGTCGTGGCAGTCCTGGCTGCGGTCGTCGGGCGGGACGGGGCCGTGGCGGGCCGCTGCGTCGGGCATCAGGCCCTCACCTCGGGCGGTCGAGTCGCTGGATGAGCAGGTCGGCCAGCCGGTCACGACTGGGCGGCGCGGCCGCGTCGGTGAGGTAGATCGCGTTCAACAGCTGGTCCGCGGCGAGGAGTTCGCTGCGCGACCGCTCCAGGAACCGCGTGATCAGATCGTCCCCCGCGCGAGCCGCCTCGTCGCCGAGATGCGCGCGGACGAACGTGGCGAGCCGGTTGTGGTCGGGGCGGCCCAGCTCCAGATGGATGCACCGGCGCATCAGGGGGGCCGGGAAGTCGCGCTCGCCGTTGCTGGTGAGCACGACGAACGGGAAGGCGCGGCAGCGCACCCGTCCGTCGCGCACCCGCACCTTGACGCCGTCGGCGGTCAGCACCTCCGCCTCCCCGTCGGGCAGCCGGTCGGCGATCCGCTCCAGCTCGGGTATCGCGAACTCGCCCTCCTCCAGGACGTTCAGCAGGTCGTTGGGCAGGTCGATGTCGCTCTTGTCCAGCTCGTCGATGAGCAGCACGCGCGGTGTGTCGGAGGGCAGCAGGGCGGTGCCGAGCGGCCCCAGCCGGATGTAGCTGCCGATGCCCTCGACCGCGCCCGGCGAGCCGGCCGCCGACCCGAACCCGCCCTGCGCGGCGATCTGCACGTCCTGGAGCCGGGCGATGGCGTCGTAGTGGTAGAGCCCGTCCTGCAGCGCCGAACGGCTGACGATGGACCAGCGCAACACGTTGCCGAGCCCGAGTTCGTACGCCACCGAGTGGGCGAGGGTGCTCTTTCCCGCGCCGGGGCTGCCCGTGACGAGCAGCGGACGGCGCAGGTACAGAGCCGCGTTGATCATCTCCAGCTCCTCGGCGCCCGGCCGGTGCAGCTCCGCCAGATGCCGGTGCGCGCCGAGCCTGCGGTCCTGGGAGCCGTCGCCGGACCCCGCCGCGTCCCGGCTGGTGAAGTCCCGCCACGGGGGAGGATCGGGCAGCCGCTCGATCCCGTCGTGCGGTTCGCCGGCGCCTCGGTAGATGAGCCACTCACTGGATTCGGTCATGATCCGGTCCTCGTCACTCGTCCACCGCCGCGGCGGTCCGAACGTGCATCACGTTATCCATCCTGGGGGTGCCTGGTAAGGGGCCGGCCGGCCTCGCGGACGGGTGACTCAAGGGGCCTCCAGCAGGTCGCCCGTGCCGGGCAGGGGCTGGTGGGGGTCGTCGTACAACAGGGCCACGCCGTCGGCCCAGAACGACTCCGTGCGGCCCTCCCGCAGCCGTACCCGCAGATCGTGCACGGCCTCGGGGAGGCGCTGCGCGGTGGGCGGTTCGGCGATCTCGTCGATCGTGCCGCGGTGGAACTCGCCGCAGACGGCGTCCGACCGGCCGCGCCGCCTGCGCCACAGGGCCACGCCGTAGCCGCCGAGCACGATCCGGGCGAGCGCCTCCGCGTCGTCCTCGTAACGGAGGTCGCCGTAGCGGCAGAGCACCGGGACGGTGCCGTGCGAGAGGGCGCGCAGCTGCTCCACGGTCGGCACGGGCTTGCGCAACCCCTCGTCGCAGTCGAGGACTTCGGCCCGCGCTCGGTGCGCGTGCAGCCAGCGCCAGCGTGCCCGGCGCTCCGCGTCCACATCCTCGTCGTACTCGTCGTCGTACTCGTCGTCGGGGCCGTACTCGTCGCCGCCGTCGGTCCCGTCACGGCCGTCGGTCCCGTCGCTCTCGGGGTGGCCGTCGTGTTCGGGGCGGCCGTCGTTCGCCTCGGCGTCTCCCGGGTTCGCCGAGCGCGCCGGGCTCTCGGGGTCCTCCGGGGTGCGCCAGTGGAATCCGGCGTCGCCGCCGGCCTCGTCGTACCCGCCGAACGCCTCGTCGGGCAGCCGGTCGCGGTCCGCACAGCGCACGACGACGGGCCGCAGGGCGCCCAACGGCGGTTCCTCCGGCCCGAGTCGCCAGGCGTCCACCTCGAGGCCGAGCAGCGTGTGGGGCAGCGCCACCTGGAGCAGCGCGGGCCGGCCGGGCTCGTCGCAGTGGCGGAAGGCCTCCGCGAGCGGTCCGGCGAGGCGTCCGGGCAGCTCGGCCAGCGGCGTCCGCTCGGCCTCGTGCAGCCGCACCGCCTCGCCGCCGGGAGCGGTCACGCAGACCGACCAGTCGCAGCGGTCCGGCTCCCAGCCGCGCCGCACCAGTTCGAGCAGGGCGGAGGGCCGGGCGGCGCTGCCCGGGGCTCGGTCGCGGGCACGCGCGCGCGTGTCCTGCCCGCGCCGCCGGTCGCGTCCGCGCCCGGCGAATCCGTCCGTGGCGTGCGCACCCGAGGAGACCGTGTCGGGGGCGTCCCGCCCCGTCCCGTCCCGTCGGCGCAGCCGCGCGATCCGCTGCTCGGCGAGGCCTGACCGGTAGCGGGCGCTCAGCCGCTGCGCGGCCTGCCACACCCAGACCCACAGGGCCTTCTCGGCGTCGGGGGTGCTGGGCACGACGAACGGCCGCGGCGCGGACATCGCCCGCATCGCGTAGTCGAGCACCAGCTCCAGCGCCCCGTCGTCGCTCGCGCTCTCGTACAGCGCGCCGAGACCGTCGCGCCAGCCGCGCGGCGCGGGCAGCGGAACGGGTCCCTGGAGGTCGGGCAGGGAGTCGAGGATGTCCAGCAGCCCGCGGGTGCTCTCGGGCGGCGGGAGCTCGGCGAGCCGGCCCAGCAGCTGGATCCGCTCGTCCGGGCTGAGGGTGCGGCCGGGCCGGGCGCCCAGCCTGCCCTGCACGTCGGTCCAGGTCTGCCGCCGGGACGCCGGGTGGCGCTGCCGGTCCCGGTGGTAGCGGTCATGGGCGTGGAAGACCGCCTGGTAGAGGTCGCTGTGCTCGGCCGGCGCCGCCTCCGCGGGCACCCGCAGGGTGCGCAGCTGCTCGATCCCGGTGGAGGTGCCGCCGGGCCGGTGGTCCGAGCGCGCCTTCAGGACGCCGATCACCTCGCCGCGCACCGGGTCGATCACCGGCCCGCCCGAGACGCCGTAGGGCAGGTCGTTGTCGCCCAGCCGCATCTGCACGTCCGGGGACCAGCCGCCGATCGTCCCCTGCACCGTGAGCGTGCCGTCCAGGACCTGTAAGCGGCCCTCGTTCTCGGTCCAGCCCGCGTACAGCACCCGGCCTTCGCCGTAGTACGCCGCCGGACGCTCGGAGACGTACACGCACTCGTGGTCGTCGACCGGCTCGGTCAGCTGCACCAGGGCCAGGTCCGGCGCCGGCCAGTTGCCTGCGGACGCGGACCGCTCGGCGCTCTCGGGCAGCGTCGCGACGACCCTCCCGGGCGCGGTCGAGGCGCCCCGTCCCGGGGCTGTCTCATACACCACGGCAACCTTGCCCCCCTCCCCGCCGCAGGCCACGTGTGCGCAGGTCAGAACCCAGTTGGGAGCGACGAAGAAGCCGCTTCCGAGGAACGTCCCGGGCTCATCCAGGGCATACCCGACCACCGGGCGATGAATGCGCACGGTCGCCGCCACGACGAGTCCACGCAGCGCACGGCGGGCCGCATCGAGGGCGTTCGATGCGCCCGGGGCGTGCCCGCCCGTCATGCTCCGCCCCCGCCGACGGCACCGTCGGCCCCCCTGTGCATCGGCGCGCCGGGGGACGCGCCCGCGTGCCGCCCCCCGTCGGCGTCGGGCGCGGTCGGCGGGGCGGGCGAGGCCGATCGCGGCGGCGAGACGGAAGGCGGGGGCGAGGGGGGCGCGGCGGGAGGCGGGGGCGCCGCCGGGGGCGGAGGTGAGGCGGGGGGAGCCGGTGCGGTCGGCGCGACGGCCGAGGAGCCCTCACGCGCGCGTGAGTCCGCGCCGGCGCGGGTACCGGTGTCCGCGCCCGCGCGGGAGTCCGCGCCGGCAGGCGGTGCG
>NZ_JBEPBI010000209.1:0-13781 GCF_040299045.1 Streptomyces sp. NPDC001027 | reverse complement strand
GCTGGCACCGGTGCCTGCGCCGGTCCGCGGCGATGATCCTCGTCCGCTACCGCCTCGCCGCCGGCGCCCCGGGCACGCCCTTGGGGGCCGGAGCCGGGCGGCCGGAGAGGAAGGACGCCCAGCCCTGCTTGGGGGCCTCGCCCACGTCCAGGGTGCGCAACCTGGCGAGGGCCGCCGGATCCTGGGCGTCCAGCCAGTCGGCGAGCTGCCGGAAGGACACGCAGCGCACGTCGGGTTTGTTGCAGACGTGCTCGACGACCTGCTCGACGGCGCGCATGTACGTTCCGCCGTTCCAGGACTCGAAGTGGTTGCCGATGATCAGCGGTGCGCGGTTGCCGTCATAGGCCCGGTCGAAGCCCTTGAGCAGGCTCTCGCGCATCTGGTCGCCCCAGTAGGCGAACTTGGCCCGGTCGCCCTGGGTGGCGGTGCCGGACTGGTTGACCATGTAGTTGTAGTCCATGGTGAGCTGCTCGTAGCGGTGGCCGGGGAAGGGCACGAGCTGCATGGACAGGTCCCACAGACCCTGCTTCTTGCCGGGCCAGACCTGGTTGTTGACGCCGCTGGTGTCGTAGCGGAAGCCGAGCTCGCGCGCGGCCGTCATGAAGTTCTTCTGGCCTTCGAGGCAGGGCGTGCGCGCGCCGACGAGCTCTTTGTCGTAGTCGAAGGGCAGCGGGGCCGCCTTCTTCAAGCCGGTGTTGCTCTTCCAGGTCTTGACGAACTGCTTGGCCTGGCCGATCTCGTCCTTCCACTCCTCGACGGACCACTCGCCGACGCCGCCGTTCCTGCCGCAGAAGTGACCGTTGAAGTGGGTGCCGATCTCGTTGCCCTCCAGCCACGCCAGACGCAGCTGCTTCACGGTGGCGGCGATGCCCTGTTCGTCGTTGAACCCGATGTCCGAGCGGCCCGGCGAATGCTGCGGCGGCTTGTACAGGTCGGCCTTCTCCTGCGGCAGCATGTACACGCCGCTGAGGAAGTAGGTCATGGTCGCGTGGTTGTCCCTGGCGACCTTGCGGAAGTGGGAGAACAGCTTCTGGCTGTCCTCGCCGGCGCCGTCCCAGGAGAAGACCACGAACTGCGGCGGCTTCTGGCCCGGCTTCAGGCGTTCGGCCCTGGGCAGATGGGGCTGTGCTCCGGTGTAGGCGGTGGAACCGTCGCCGATCAGCCTGACGAGGCTCTTGGGCGCCGGGGCGGGCTTCGCCTTCTCCGCCCCCGAAACCCCTTCCTCCGAGCCGTGGGAACCACCGGTTCCCGCGGCGCAACCGGCGAGCGATGCTGCTACGGCCGCGGCGACCACTGCGCCTGCGGCGATCCTCTGGGTGGCGGCCATCCGCCCACCTTCTTCCTTCTCTCGGCCAACGCCGACGACGGCGTTCTCTGACGACGCGCCGGAACGAGCCGACGGCGCCGTCAAGATCGCACGAGCCCGAAAAGGAATTAATACGACAAGCCGACAAAAAGACCACTTCACCCTTTCAGGCGATCTCTTGCCCTATTTGCCGCAAAAATCCATGCTTGACCTTTACTCTGCATTACGATTCGTTTACCGAGCGTTGAAATTCATCCCGCCGCTGCACGCCGTGACCCACGGCCGCGACCACCCCCGCCACAGCCGGGGGACCACCAGTTCCGCGACCGCGCTGCCCCGGAGGAGACGGGAACCATGTCCGCCTGCGTCCCCACCCGCACCACCGCCCACCCGACGCGCACCGAGCACGTCCAACAGCCCCACAGTCCGCCACCGCCCCCTCGTCGCCGCTTCCGCGTCGCGGGCGCCGATGTGTCCGCCTCCATCGCGGTGTTCCTGATCGCCCTCCCGCTGTCCCTCGGCATCGCCCTGGCCACCGGCGCGCCCCTGCAGGCCGGCCTCGTGGCCGCCGCCGTGGGCGGGATCGTCGCCGGCTGGATCAGCGGTTCGCCGCTCCAGGTCAGCGGTCCCGCAGCGGGCCTGACCGTCGTCACCGCCGATCTCATCCAGCGCTACGGATGGCGGACGACCTGCGCCATCACCGTCCTCGCCGGACTCGCCCAGCTGGGCCTCGGCTGTCTGCGCGTGGCGCGCACGGCCCTCGCCGTCAGCCCCGCCATCGTGCACGGCATGCTCGCCGGCATCGGCGTCACCATCGCCGTCGCCCAACTCCACGTCGTCCTCGGCGGCAACCCGCAGAGCTCCGTCCTCGACAACCTTCGCAGTCTGCCGCCCCAGTTGGCCCATCTGCACCCCGCGGCCGTCGTCGTGAGCGCGCTGACCCTGGCTCTGCTGCTGCTCTGGCCGCGTATCCCCGGCCGCCCGGGCCGCCTGCTGAACAAGGTGCCCGCCGCACTGGTCGCGGTCACCGGCGCCACCACCATGGCCGCGCTCGCCGGCCTCACCCTGCCGAAGGTCGACCTGCCGTCCTGGAGCAGTCACGCCCTGGCCGGGCTGCCCGAGGGGCCGGTGCTCGGGCTGGTGGCCGCCGTGCTCACCACCACGCTCGTCTGCAGTGTCCAGTCGCTGCTCGGCGCGGTGGCCGTGGACAAGATGATCGCCACCCGTCCCGGACTGCTCGGCTCCCGCTCCGCCCGCGTCGGCCGCTCCGATCTGGACCGTGAGCTGCTCGGCCAGGGCGCGGCCAACATCGTCTCCGGCGCGCTCGGCGGACTCCCGGTCGCGGGTGTGGCCGTGCGCAGTTCGGCGAACGTCCGAGCCGGCGCCGTGAGCCGGAACTCCACGATGCTGCACGGCGTTCTCGTAGTAGTCGCCGCGCTGCTGATGGTCCCGATCCTGGATCTCATCCCACTCGCCTCACTCGCCGCCCTGGTGATGGCCGTCGGCATCCAGATGGTGTCCCTGCACCACATTCGCACGGTGACGCGCCACCGAGAGGTGCTGGTGTACGCCGTCACCACCCTCGCAGTGGTCGTCCTCGGAGTCCTCGAGGGCGTGGCCCTCGGCATCGCCGTGGCCGTCGCGGTGGCCCTGCACCGCCTGGCCCGCACCCGCATCACGCACCACGAGAAGGAAGGAGTCCATCACGTACAGGTCAGAGGCCAGTTGACGTTCCTCGCCGTGCCGCGGCTCAGCCGCATGCTGCACCTCGTCCCCCAAAGCACCCATGCCGTGGTCGAGTTGGACGGATCCTTCATGGATCACGCCGCGTACGAGTCACTGCAGCACTGGCAGAAGACGCACACCGCACACGGCGGCTCCGTCCATCTGACCGGCCGGCGCTCCGCCTTCGGGGGCAGAATCCTCGAGCCCGCCGCCGACGAAGGCGTCGCTGAGGGGCAGGAAGTGGGCGCTGCCCTCGCCGACTGCCGCTGCCGACCCTGGACGCCATGGCGCAACCACCAGTGCGAGCAGCCGATTTCCGCTCGGGTGTCCTTGGACGAGGGTGGCGGCAGCGACGCCGACGGCGGCTCGGGCGACGGATCGAACGCCGAGCCCGGCACTTCGGAGCCGACACAGCCGGCCGGTGAGCCGGTGAGGCGGTTCTGGCTGCTCGGGCGGTTCGGGCGGTTCGGGCGGTTCGGGCGGTTCGGGCGGCACAGAGAACCGGCGCACCACGAACCCGGGCACGAGGCGCCGCCGCACGGCGGACACGAGCACGGCGAATCGGTGCACGGCGCCGCGCCCGCCGCCGAATCCGACGGATCGGTGGTCGAAGCCGGGTCCGACGGGGTCCGGTCCGGGGTCGAGGGGGCCTCCGGGGTCGGCGGGGCTCCCGAGGTCGGCCGCATGTCCGGCGACGCCGCCTCTGCCCGTACCGGGAAGAGGGCCGACGGCCACGAGGTCGCCGGGGCCCAACGGTCCGCCTCCGCCGGTGCCGGCGCCGGCGGAGCCGGAGGCACGAGGTTCGGGAGCGGAAGCGAGCCGAGGACGTCCGAGCCGAGCGCACGTCGGCTCGTCCGCGGCATCAGCGCGTTCCAGCGCAACACCGCGCCGCTGGTGCGGGGGGAGCTGGCTCGACTGGCACGGGAGGGGCAGCAGCCGTCCCAGCTTTTCCTCGCCTGCGCCGACTCGCGGCTGGTCACGTCGATGATCACCTCCAGTGGTCCCGGCGATCTGTTCGTGGTGCGCAACGTGGGCAACCTGGTGCCGTCCCCCGGCGAGGAGAGCGGGGACGACTCGGTGGCCGCCGCGATCGAGTACGCGGTGGACGTGCTGAACGTGCGGTCCATCACGGTGTGCGGGCACTCGGGGTGCGGGGCCATGCAGGCACTGCTCACCTGCGAGCCCGGCGCGGCGCGCACGCCGCTGCGACGGTGGCTGCGGCACGGCGTGCCGAGCCTGGAGCGGATGGCCGACGACAGCCGGCCGCTTGCCCGGCTGGCCGGACGGGCGGCGGCGGACACGGTCGAGCAGCTGTGCCTGACCAATGTCGTCCAGCAACTGGAGCACCTGCGGACACACCCGTCCGTGGCCCGGGCGCTGCAGGCCGGGGCGCTGGAGTTGCACGGCCTGTACTTCCATGTCGGCGAGGCCCAGACGTATCTGCTCACCGGGGCCGGGCAGGGCGGAGGCGAAGTCTTCGACCACGTAGGGGTGACGGACGTGTCCGCCTGAGTCCCGACGCGCAGATCTCGACAGCGCCTCGTTCAACGCACCGCGCACCGCTGCCCCTCCGGACTCGGACGGGAGGGCAACGGTCGCGGCGGAGAGGGGGCTGGCTGGTGTGAGAGGCGTTACACCTGCTGAACTCCTTCCGCTCCGTGTCCGTGGGTACGGATGACCCCTGACCCACCGCGGCAGGGCGAGCACCTCCCGTCACCCCGACCCGCAGCCGACACCGACCCTCGTCCCGACCGCACCCGCACCGCACCCGCACCGGACCCGGGATGCTCGACCCGCCGGGACAGGTCTAAACCAATTATTCGTCGGCCCTTGTCACCGGCCCCTCGGGTCTGATGAGCTGTGGCCTGGGACACAACGGACACGGACACCCTTCGAGAGGGAGATGTCGTGAACAACGAAAGCCTGGCCAACCTGCTGGGGAAGGAGAGTGGCGGCGCATGACCGAGTCTCCTTCACTTTCCAACCTGCTCAAGGAAGAGCGCAGGTTCGCGCCGCCCGCGGAGCTGGCGGCCCACGCCAACGTCACGGCGCAGGCGTACGAGCAGGCCAAGGCTGACAGGCTCGGCTTCTGGGCCGAGCAGGCCCGTCGGCTCACCTGGGCCAAGGAGCCGACCGAGACGCTGGACTGGTCGAACCCGCCGTTCGCCAAGTGGTTCAAGGACGGCGAACTCAACGTCGCCTACAACTGCGTCGACCGGCACGTGGAGGCCGGCAACGGAGACCGGGTCGCCATCCACTTCGAGGGTGAGCCGGGCGACAGCCGCGCACTCACCTACGCCGAGCTCAAGGACGAGGTGTCCAAGGCCGCCAACGCCCTGCTGGAGCTGGGAGTTCGCAAGGGCGACCGGGTCGCGGTGTACATGCCGATGATCCCCGAGACGGCGATCGCGATGCTCGCCTGCGCCCGGATCGGCGCAGCGCACTCCGTCGTCTTCGGCGGCTTCTCGGCGGACGCACTGGCCACCCGCATCCAGGACGCGGACGCCAAGGTCGTCATCACGTCCGACGGGGGCTACCGGCGCGGGAAGCCGTCCGCGCTGAAGCCGGCCGTCGACGACGCCGTCGCGCGCGTGGACAACGTCGAGCACGTCCTCGTGGTGCGGCGCACCGGCCAGGAAGTGGCCTGGACCGAGGGCCGGGACGTCTGGTGGCACGAGGTCGTCGACCGGCAGCCGGCCGAGCACACGCCCGAGGCGTTCGAGGCCGAGCACCCGCTCTTCATCCTCTACACCTCCGGCACCACGGGTAAGCCGAAGGGCATCCTGCACACCTCCGGCGGCTACCTCACGCAGACCGCGTACACCCATCACGCGGTCTTCGACCTCAAGCCCGAGACCGACGTGTACTGGTGCACCGCCGACGTCGGCTGGGTGACCGGCCACTCGTACATCGTGTACGGGCCGCTGGCCAACGGCGCGACGCAGGTCATGTACGAGGGCACGCCCGACACTCCGCACCAGGGCCGCTTCTGGGAGATCGTGCAGAAGTACGGGGTCACCATCCTGTACACGGCGCCGACCGCCATCCGCACGTTCATGAAGTGGGGCGACGACATCCCCGCGAAGTTCGACCTGGGCAGCCTGCGCGTGCTGGGCTCGGTCGGGGAGCCGATCAACCCCGAGGCGTGGGTCTGGTACCGCAAGCACATCGGGGGCGACCGCACACCCGTCGTGGACACCTGGTGGCAGACCGAGACCGGCGCGATGATGATCTCGCCGCTGCCGGGTGTGACGGCGACGAAGCCGGGGTCGGCGCAGACGCCGCTGCCGGGCATCTCCGCGACCGTCGTCGACGACGAGGCCAACGAGGTGCCGAACGGCGGCGGCGGTTATCTGGTCCTGACCGAGCCGTGGCCGTCGATGCTGCGCACCATCTGGGGCGACGACCAGCGGTTCCTCGACACGTACTGGTCCCGCTTCGAGGGCAGGTACTTCGCGGGCGACGGAGCGAAGAAGGACGACGACGGCGACGTCTGGCTCCTCGGGCGCGTCGACGACGTGATGCTGGTGTCGGGTCACAACATCTCCACCACCGAGGTGGAGTCCGCGCTGGTGTCCCACCCGTCCGTCGCCGAAGCGGCCGTCGTGGGCGCCGCGGACGAGACGACCGGGCAGGCCATCGTCGCCTTCGTCATCCTGCGCGGCACGGCGAACGCGGAGGACGAGCACCTCGTCGCCGACCTGCGCAACCACGTCGGCGCCACGCTCGGCCCGATCGCCAAGCCGAAGCGCGTCCTGCCGGTCGCGGAGCTGCCGAAGACCCGCTCCGGCAAGATCATGCGCCGGCTGCTGCGGGACGTGGCGGAGAACCGGCAGCTGGGTGACGTCACCACGCTGACCGACTCCACGGTCATGGACCTCATTCAGGCCAAGCTCCCCGCCGCACCCAGCGAGGACTGAGCCCCCGAGGGCGGCGGCCTTGCTCCGAGGCCCTCGCGGACACGCTCTCCACAGGGCCGTCCGGCGCGCGCTGCGCCGGACGGCCCTTCGCGCGCCCACGCGCCCTCCCGCCCGGGCGGCCCGCAGGCTCGGGGGGAGGGGGAGAGAAACGGGGAGCCGCATGCTGCTCCTGATGCGTCCCGCCGGGCCGTGGGTAGGCTCAGTAAGGAACGTGAACCTCAGGTGCGCCGGGAAGTCTGGTCGGCATGTGGTCAGCCCTGCCCACCGACCGGAGGTCTCCCCGTGAACGCCGCCCGCCCCCCGGCCCCAGGCCCCCGCAAGTCGTTCGGGCGGCTATCGCTGCCCGAGCGGAACTTCGTCGCGGACGCCCTGCGCACCGAGACCGTCGGCGGGGTCCTTCTGCTCGTGGCCGCCGTGACCGCGCTGATCTGGGCGAACGCACCCGGCCTGCACGACGCCTACGAGAGCGTGAGCCACTTCCACCTCGGTCCCGAGGCTCTCGGACTCCATCTCTCCGTGGAGCACTGGGCGGCCGACGGCCTCCTCGCCGTCTTCTTCTTCGTCGCCGGCATCGAACTCAAACGAGAACTCGTCGCCGGTGACCTCAAGGACCCGAGAGCCGCCGCGCTCCCGGTCGCGGCGGCGCTGAGCGGCATGGTCGTGCCGGCGCTCGTCTACACGCTCACGAACCTCACGGGCGGCGGCGACATGAGCGGCTGGGCCGTGCCCACGGCCACCGACATCGCGTTCGCGCTCGCCGTGCTCGCCGTCATCGGCACCTCGCTGCCGAGCGCGCTGCGCGCCTTCCTGCTCACCCTCGCCGTCGTCGACGACCTCTTCGCCATCCTGATCATCGCGGTGTTCTTCACGAGCACCATCGACTTCGCCGCGCTGGGCGGCGCGGTCGCGGGGCTCGTCGTCTTCTGGCTGCTGCTGCGCTGGGGCGTACGCGGCTGGTACGTGTATCTGCCGCTCGCGCTGACCGTGTGGGCGCTGATGTACAACAGCGGCGTCCATGCCACGATCGCCGGCGTCGCCATGGGGCTGATGCTGCGCTGCACGACGCGCGACGGCGAGGAGCGCTCCCCCGGCGAGCGGATCGAGCACCTCGTGCGGCCCTTTTCCGCCGGGGTCGCGGTCCCGCTGTTCGCCCTGTTCAGCGCCGGAGTGACCCTCTCGGGCGGCGCCCTCGCGGATGTGTTCGGCCGGCCGGAGACGCTGGGCGTCGTGCTCGGCCTCGTGGTCGGCAAGACGCTCGGCATCTTCGGCGGGACGTGGCTGACCGTCCGTTTCACCGGGGCTTCGCTCAGCGAGGACCTGGCCTGGGCGGACGTCTTCGCCGTGGCGTCCCTCGCAGGCATCGGCTTCACCGTCTCACTGCTGATCGGGGAGCTGGCCTTCGACGGCGACGCGGCCCTGACCGACGAGGCGAAGGCCGCGGTCCTGATCGGCTCGCTGATCGCGGCGTCCCTGGCGACGGTGCTGCTGAAGCTGCGCAACGCCCGGTACCGCCGGATGTGCGAGACGGAGGAGCGCGACGACGACCTCGACGGCATCCCCGACGTCTACGAGCAGGACGATCCGGCGTACCACCTGCGGATGGCGGAGATCCACGACCGCAAGGCCGCCGAACACCGCCGGACGGCCGAGGAGATCAGCCGGCGGATCGCCCAGGAGGACGCCGACGCGCGCCACGGGCTTGCCGAAGTGCCGGGCGGGGCAGGCGAGGACGGCGCCCGTCCGGCATGATCTGACGGGACGGTACAAAAGAACCTGGGAACGAAACCGGAAAACAAACCGGAAGCGATGCCGGAAACGATGCCGAGAAGGCATCCGACGCCCCGGCCATCGACACCCGGAGCCCGGACCGGAACCCGGACACACAGAGCAGCAGGAGAGGGAGAACGCGATGAGCGCACCCGACGGCAGCCCGGTCGGCGCCGAACGCAGCATCGGCCAGCTGTTCGCCTCGGCGACGACCGAATTGTCGGCGCTGGTGCACGACGAGATCGCGCTGGCGAAGGCGCAGTTGAAGCAGGACGTCAAGCGCGGCGCAGTGAGCGGCGGGGCGTTCTCGGTGGCCGGAGCGGTCCTGGTGTTCTCCCTGCCGATGCTGAACTTCGCCCTGGCGTACGGCATCCGGACCTGGAGCGACTGGAACCTCGCGGTCTGCTTCCTGCTGTCCTTCGCGGCGAACGTGCTGCTGGCGGTCGTCCTGGTGCTGATCGGCGTGGTCTTCGCAAAGAAGGCGCAGAAGGGCAAGGGCCCGCAGAAGGTGGCCGCGTCCATGAAGGAGACGGCGGGCGTCCTGCAGAACGCCAAGCCGCACCCGCGGCCCGAGCTGCCCCTAGAGCGGGCGCCGGAGTCCCTCGAGGCTGTGGCACGCTCGTCGTCATGACGGACCCCGCGCTTCCCTCGCCCCCGCCCGCCTCGCTCGTACGGCCGGACGCGGTCCTCGGCATGCCGGTCACCCACCGCGAGGTCGCCGCGAACGGCGCGCGGTTCCACATCGCGGAGGCGGGCGACGGTCCGCTCGTCATGCTCGTCCACGGCTTCCCGCAGTTCTGGTGGACGTGGCGCCACCAACTGGTCGCGCTGGCCGGCGCCGGCTTCCGGGCCGTGGCGATGGACCTGCGGGGCGTGGGCGGCAGCGACCGCACGCCCCGCGGTTACGACCCGGCCAACCTCGCCCTCGACATCACCGGCGTGATCCGCTCGTTGGGCGAGCCGGACGCCGCGCTGGTGGGCCACGACCTCGGCGGCTACCTGGCGTGGACGGCGGCCGTGATGCGTCCCAAGCTCGTGCGGAGACTGGCGGTCTCGTCGATGCCGCATCCCCGGCGCTGGCGCTCGGCGATGCTGGCCGACGTCCGGCAGACCGCCGCGAGCTCCCACATCTGGGGGTTCCAGCGGCCGTGGATTCCGGAGCGGCAGCTCACCGCGGACGACGGCGAGCTGGTGGGCCGGCTGATGCGGGACTGGTCCGGGCCGCGGCTGCCGGAGGACGACGCGGTGGACACGTACCGGCGCGCGATGTGCATCCCGTCCACCGCGCACTGCTCCGTCGAGCCGTACCGGTGGCTGGTGCGTTCGTTGGGGCGTCCGGACGGCGTCCAGTTCTACCGGCGTATGAAGCGGCCGGTGCGGGTGCCCACGCTGCATCTGCACGGCTCCCTCGATCCGGTGATGCGCACCCGCAGTGCGGCCGGTTCCGGCGAGTACGTCGAAGCGCCGTACCGCTGGAGGCTGTTCGACGGACTCGGGCACTTTCCGCACGAGGAGGATCCGGTCGCCTTCTCCACCGAACTGGTCAGTTGGCTGAAGGATCCCGAACCCGACCGGTGACCGTTCGATCGCGATCGGTACACCGTTCGGCCGCGCCCTGCCATCCGACTCGGCACACCTGTACGACGATCGGCCAAATGCCTGACGCATAGGCCAATTGGCGGCTCCCGGGGCGGTTATCGACCTTGGGGCAGGGGCAGACGTCCGGGTATGGGCTGGACGCACGACTACAGTGACGCAGGACGCAACCGCCGCTCGGCCAGTGGCCTGAGCCCCCACCGACGAGGCTCGGACCCGCAACTTCCGGATTCCGATCTCCGGGTGGGCATTCCGCGCATCCTGCGCCGCCGGGCCCGCTGGGTCTCGGTACGCCTGCGCCACCCTCGAGGCTGACGCAGACCGCGGGCGGCCCTGGGAGCCCCCGCGCCGAAGCGACCACACCTCAAGCGCGTACCGCCTCGTAGGACGGGAAAGCCCGGCCGTCGCCGCGGCCGCGGAAGGGTTCGCCGAGCCGTCTGGCCGGTGAACCCCTTCCGGTCGCGGCGCTAGAGGGCGCAGCTGTCGCTGTCGACTTGCTGGCCTGCGGTACGTCCCGTGGAGATGTCCTGCTGGATCTCGTCCGCGGTGAGGGCGTAGCCGGTGTCGGCGTCGTCCAGGGACTTCGCGAAGACCACCCCGTACACCTTGCCGTCGGGGGTGAGGAGCGGGCCTCCGGAGTTGCCCTGGCGGACGATCGTGTACAGCGAGTACACGTCGCGCTGCACGGTGCCGCGGTGGTAGATGTCGGGGCCGTTGGCCGTGATGCGCCCGCGCACCCGCGCGGCCCGGACGTCGTACGCCCCGTTCTCCGGGAAGCCGGCGACGATCGCGCTGTCGCCGCTCGCCGCGTCCTCGGTGGCGAAGCGCAGGGCCGGCGCGTCGAGATCCGGCACGTCCAGAACCGCGATGTCGCGCTTCCAGTCGTACAGCACGACCGTGGCGTCGTACTTGCGTCCCTGACCGCCTATCTGGACGGTGGGCTCGTCGACACCGCCGACGACGTGCGCGTTGGTCATGACCCTGCGCTCGCCGAAGACGAAGCCGGTGCCCTCCAGGACCTTGCCGCAGCTCTCCGCGGTGCCCATGACCTTGACGATGGAGCGCTGGGCGCGCTTGGCCACCGCGCTGTTCGCCAATGCCGGGTCGGGCGGCCGGACGTCGGTGATCGGCTCGTTGGAGAACGGGCTGAAGACCTGGGGGAAGCCGTTCTGCGCGAGGACGGAGGAGAAGTCGGCGAACCAGGTGTCGGCCTGGGCGGGCAGCGCCCGGGACACCCCTTGGAGCACGTTGGAGCTGCGGACCTCCTTGCCGAGGGTCGGCAGGGTGGTGCCGGCCAGGGCGGAGCCGATCAGCCAGGCCACCAGCAGCATCGCCACGACGTTGACCAGCGCGCCGCCCGTCGCGTCGAGCGCGCGGGCCGGGGACCAGGTGATGTACCGGCGCAGCTTGTTGCCGAGGTGGGTGGTGAGCGCCTGACCGATCGAGGCGCAGACGATCACCACGATGACGGCCACGACGGCGGCCGTGGTGCTCACCTCGGAGTTCTCGGTCAGCGCGTCCCAGATCACGGGCAGCAGATACACGGCGACGAGACCGCCGCCCAGGAAGCCGATCACCGACAGGATGCCGACGACGAAGCCCTGGCGGTAACCCACGATGGCGAACCAGAGGGCGGCGACCAGCAACAGGATGTCCAGCACATTCACGGGGCTCACCCTGTCATGACCGCCAGTCCAGCGGGACCCGCTTCTCGCGGTCCCAGGGCAGCTCCCAGCCCGCGAAGTGCAGCAATCGGTCGATGACGCCGGCCGTGAACCCCCACACAAGGGCCGATTCGACCAGAAATCCCGGGCCGTGGTGGCCGCTCGGATGCACCGTCGTGGCCCGGTTGCCCGGATTCGTGAGATCCGCCACGGGGACCGTGAAGACCCGGGCCGTCTCGCCGGGGTCGACGACGCCCACCGGGCTCGGCTCACGCCACCAGCCGAGCACCGGGGTGACGACGAAGCCGCTGACCGGGATGTACAGCTTGGGCAGCACGCCGAAGAGCTGGACGCCGGACGGATCGAGCCCGGTCTCCTCCTCCGCCTCGCGCAGAGCGGCTCTGAGCGGCCCGTCGCCGTGCGGGTCGCCGTCCTCCGGGTCGAGGGCGCCGCCCGGGAAGGAGGGCTGGCCCGCGTGGGAGCGCAGGGAGCTCGCCCGCTCCATGAGCAGCAGCTCGGGGCCCCGGTCGCCCTCGCCGAACAGGATCAGGACGGCCGACTGGCGCCCCGCGCCGTTCGCCGGGGGGAGGAAGCGGCTCAGCTGGGGAGGCTGCACGGTCTCCACGGCGCGCACCACCGGGTCCAGCCAGCCCGGCAGGCCCTCCTTGCTGACCGTCACCGAACCGCCCTGGGTATCGCTCGCTCGCCTCATCGCCACACCACCCCCCGTTCTGCCGAGTCCAACGCCCGAACACCGGCAGATCGTTCCACGGGGCCCATTTCGACCACCACGGCGGCAGCGGAGCGCTCGGGGTCCGCCCCGGCCGCCGCCGCAGCGACGGAACGCCGCTCGGACCTCGCCTCGGCCGCCACCACGGCGGAGAGCTGGTCAGGCCCCGTCCGCCGCACGTCGGTGGGCCCCGCGGCCGTCAGCCCTCTCGTCATCCGGCCCCCAGCGGCGGGGCCGGCCTGCCGCCGGCGTCCAGGTAGGACTGGGGCGGGTTCAGCCGCTGGCCGGGGAAGCCGCCCTTCTCGTACTTCAGGAGCTTCTTCGCCTTCTCCGGGTCCGTCTCCCCCTCTCCGTACGCCGGGCAGAGGGGGGCGAGGGGGCAGGCGCCGCAGGCGGGCTTGCGGGCGTGGCAGATGCGGCGGCCGTGGAAGATCACGTGGTGCGAGAGCATCGTCCACTCACTCTTGGGGAAGAGCGCCGCTATCTCGGTCTCGATCTTCTCGGGCTCCGTCTGCTCGGTCCACTGCCAGCGCCGTACGAGCCGCTGGAAGTGGGTGTCCACGGTGATCCCGGGCCTGCCGAACGCGTTGCCCAGCACCACGAAGGCGGTCTTGCGGCCCACTCCGGGCAGCTTCACCAGGTCCTCCAGCCGACCGGGGACCTCCCCGCCGAACTCCTCCACCAAGGCCTTGGAGAGGCCTATCACCGCCTTGGTCTTGGCCCGGAAGAAACCGGTGGGGCGGAGGATCTCCTCCACCTTCTCCGGGTCGGCGGCGGCCAGGTCCTCCGGGGTGGGGTACTCGGCGAAGAGGCCGGGAGTCGTCTGGTTCACCCGCAGGTCGGTGGTCTGTGCGGACAGGACCGTGGCGACGATCAGCTGGAACGGATTGACGAAGTCCAGCTCGGGGTGCGCATAGGGGTAGATCTCCGCGAGCTCCCGGTCGATACGGCGAGCGCGGCGGACGAGGGCGGTGCGGGACTCGGGCTTCCTGACAGCGGCCTTCGCAGCCTTCGCGGCCTTCGCGGGCTTCGCAGCCTTCGCGGGCTTCGCAGCCTTCGCGGGCTTCGCAGCC
>NZ_JBEPBI010000208.1:0-13795 GCF_040299045.1 Streptomyces sp. NPDC001027 | reverse complement strand
AGCAGACGAACCGCCCCATCTCTTCCGCCCACAGGTGGAGTTCATGCCCACCAACGTCGAACCACACGATCATGTTCGGAAAGCGGAAGCCTTCTCAGTGGTGCAGGAGCCGGTCGAGGATCGCGGTGGCGAGGACTTCGTCGCCGAAAACCTGGCCCCATGGGTGACGACGTCGGCCGGCTCCTTGGGCACCACCGAGAAGAAGACCTTCAGGTCGTAGGCGGCGGCCAGCAAGGTGTTCGGCCGACAGCGTGCCGCCACGAACTCCAGATAGTCGTCGACCAGGGCGTGCCCCAGCGATGCCACGGGGTTCCCCGCAGCATCGACGCGTCGTACCAACTGCGGCTGCCAGGCCATCCGAGCTCCTCGACGGGAGCGACCATCCTGACCGGGAACACGAGATCGCGGAAGAGTTGTCACCCACATAACCACCGAAGTGCGCGAACGCCCGCCGGTGGCACTCGAAGAAGGTCTCCAGATCCTGGCTCGTGGTGAAACAGCAGAACGGATCACGGGAGTACGACAAGGTCATGTGGAAGGAATAGACTTTCCCGATGCCCATATGAGCGAGGATCTTTCCCTCGTCTCCCCAGTCCACCTGGGCCTGGGCGCCGGGGATCACCTCGAACCGGCGGTGCATGCCCGCCAGTTCCTTCGGCGTGATTCCAAGGTCCTCGGCGACCCGCGGACGGGCTTCTTGAACGTAGAGCTTGACCCGCTGGTAACTTCCGGTGAACCCGTACTCCGAGACCAGCCGTTCATGGATGACCGCGGCTTTCATCAGGACCTCGGCCCGCAGCATCGCATCGACCAGCGGCGCGAATTCGTCGATCACCCTCGCCCGGGGCCGCCCGTTCGGCGACCGCCGTGGCGGCGTCACCGGGCCCGGCGACGAGAGGTACTTCCGGACCGTCTTGCGGTCCAGCCCCGTCTCCCGGGCGATCTCCGGCAGACTCAATGCCCCGGACTCCAACAGCCCCCGGAAACGCCTCAGTTCCAACCAGCGATGCGGGTCCAAGACCATCGTCAGCCACCCTCCGCCGTCACACCGACAGCAGCAGAGTGCCGAGCCGCACGATTCACCGCATCAACATCTGTCCCTGTTCATCCGTACGAAGGCGGGGACGTAACTGAGGGTTTTCAGAGTGGCCCCCGGACGGGTGACGGCGGGACCGTAAGCAACGGACAGGGTCCCCGTGCCGTTGAGAGAGGTGTCTAGGTCTCAACTCTCCAGCTCAGGAACCCTGTTGGTCCCGTATCCTGCCGCACTCGACCTGCCGCACGCACTCGTGGAGTGGGTGACGATGCTGATCGTCACCCGTGAGGGTGACCGGCGCTGCAAACTCCGGCCGTCCGAGCGTGCGGTGATCGCTCTGGCATACCTGCGCCGGCACGACCCCCTGGCTCAGCTCGCCGCGGGTTTCCGTATCTCCGTCGGCACCGCCCACGCGTACGTCACCACCGTCGTCGAGCACCTGGCCGACATGGCGCCGGGCCTGCTGAAGGTCCTGCGCGAGACAGACCCCGACTACGTTCTCGTGGACGGCACGCTCGCCGAGTGCGACCGGGTCGGCGACGGGCGCGCAGACTATTCGACGAAGCACAAGCGGCACGGTGTGAACGTGCAGGTCATCACGGACCCGGCCGGTCGCACACTGTGGCTCTCACCGGCCCTGCCCGGCCGCACACACGACCTGACCGCCGCCCGCACCCACAAGATCATCAGGATCTGCGAGCGCCAAGGCGTCCCCGTCCTCGCCGACATGGCCTACATCGGCGCGGGCGAGTGGGTCACCACCCCCAAACGCCGACCGCCCCAAGGCGAACTCACCACGACCGAGCGGACGGTCAACCGGGCCCTGTCCGCCGCTCGCGTACCCGTCGAACGAGGAATCGCCCGCCTCAAATCCTGGCGAATCTTCCGCAGAGCCCGATGCAGCCCAAACCGCATGACGTCAATCACCAAGGCCGTCCTCACCCTGGAGCGGCACCGCTGAAAACCCTCACTGTGTACGCCGACAAATGGGGGCGCGAGTACGTCAGGGGGCGGGCAGTTGGGCCTTGCCCGCTCGGTGCCAGAGGGGCACCCGGGGTCCGATCCGTCTCGGGGCGGGCCGTCCTTCGCGTGGGAGACGCAGAATCGGCGGGCACGGTACCCCAGATGACCGCGCCGCGTTCGAAGCGCCGGCGAAGGTGCGCGTCGGTCGGTTTCACGGGCGCTGCCGAGCGGGCGGCCTATCGCATGTCGTCACTTCGCGGGGATCGCTGGCGCCGTTCGTCCCGTCGTCATCCGACGGTGTCGGCAGCCTTTGAAGCGGCCGGGCGCCGGTTCTTGGCAGCTTCGCGCCGACCCTGGTCGGCCGCCTCCGCGAGCCATCGCTCCCGCTTTGCCTCCGTCGAGCCCTTCACCGCACCGATCCGGGTTGTCGGCACGGGACGTATGCCGCAGTACCGCAGCGTGCTCCGGCGCAGGTGCTTCACCGTTGTGTCCCCCATGAGCTTGAGGTACCACCACGGCGAGTCGGTGGTGACGATGAGCCGCCCGGTCCGGCCTTTGAGGAGTCCGGTGGGCATTCCGCTGGGGCGTATCTCGAAAGCTCGGCCCGGCAGCAGGACCCGGTCGAAGAAGCCCTTCAGCAGGGCCGGCACGGAGCCCCACCAGACGGGGGTGACGAGGACGACATGGTCGGCGTCGACGATCTGCTGCCAGGCCCGCTCCAGGTCGGGTTCGAGGTCCTGCCGCTTGTTGTACCCAAAGTGGAGGTTCGGGTCGAAGTCCAGATCGCGCAGGGCCAGCACCGTGGCGTCACCGTGAGCTTCGGCGTAGGTGCGGGCGAGGGATGCGCAGAGGGAGTCGATGTGCGGGTGGCTGTCGATCACCAAAGCAGACATGTTTCTCCAGTCGCGGGAAGGGAGGAAGGAAGGTCGCAGGCGGTGGGGGAGTCGCCGACCGCGGGTTCGAGGTAGGCACGCAGGAGGCGCCGCCAGAGGACAAGAGCAAAGGAGAAGCGAAACACGGAAGAGGAATCCGATTCCGATTCAACTTCTCTGCCGCAGCGTAGGCGCTCACCCCCCGCAGCGTCAACCGGTAGCGGAATGCGCTTCCGGATAAGTAGGCTGTGGGCATGCCCGCTCGACCGACCCCCACCACGTCACGCTCCATGCGCAAGGATGCCCAGCGCAATCACGAGCGCATCCTGGCGGCAGCGAGCAGGGTTTTCTCGGAACTCGGCACCGCCGCACAGGTCGAGGACGTGGCACGCGCGGCCGAGGTGGGTGTCGGCACCATCTACCGCCGCTTCGGCTCCCGCGACGGCCTCATTGCCGCACTGGTCGTCCACCGCCTGAACGCCTGGGCGACCCAGGCCCGCACTGCCCTGGGAGGCGCTGGCGCGGACAACTGGGAGGCGTTCTCCGGTCTTCTGTGGTCCTATGCCGAATCCTGCGTGGCGGATCACCAGCTTCTCGATCTCGGCTGCGCCAGAGTCCTCGAACTCTTGAACGGTGAGGGTGGGCGGCCCGGCGAGGTTGTCGTCCTGGTGGAGGAGGTCATTACCCAGGGCGTTGCCGCTGGTGTTCTACCGCCTGCGCTGACCAGTGGCGACGTCATCGCCCTCATGACGGCCATCGGCAGCGTTGCCGCGGTCCCAGGTCTGGACTGGCGCACTGTCATGCACTATGCCCTGGAGGGCGTCCGTCATGGCGCTTCCGGTGGATCGTAGAACACGCCCGCGCGTGGCCCGCCGCTTTCGCGCAGAAGGGATCTCAGTACGGCATTTCCGCCCGGCTCCTGATCGATGGCGGCGGCAACGTACTCGATCCCACCCGCCCACCGGGGATCCCACTCGCCCGCCGGGGATAATAAGTAGCAAAAGGGCGTCTCGGTGTGGTGCACCGAGTGACGCGATGAAGTGCCCCGAATCGCGAGAGTTCAGTCCGGCAGAGTGGCGACGAGAGCGAGATGAGCAGCCATGAAGCGGCACGCGGACGACAAAGAAGTGCGTTCCGCCCGAGACGTCGTCGACAAGATGCTCACCGCACGCGCCATCGTGGACGAACACGGCACCGTGACCGGGTGGAGCGACGGCGCCGAGCGACTGCTCGGGTATGCGGCGGCACAGATTCTGGGCTCCTCGGCGGTCTCGTTGCTCGCCGAGGGGCCCAGGACAGACGATCTCGTGCCGTTCTCGGAGCTGTCGAGGTGGCGTGGAACGCTGGCTCTCCGACATAGCGACGGCCACCGTCTGGAGGCCAAGGTCATAGCGCATCACAGGACACCGGATGACGGGGCTCACGACTGGCTCCTGGTCTCCGCCGTGAGGGCACCGTACCTCGATTCCGATGCCGAAACGCTCGTGTGGCTGGGCTTCCTCGACTCCCCGTGCTGCGCGACCAGCGTGTACGACAAGGACCTGCGCCTGCACCAGTCCAACCGGTCATCGCAGGGCGCACTCGGCCTGAACGACCAGGACATGCACGGGCTGCGCATGTCGGACGTGCTCGCGGACCCCGTGGCGGAGGAAGTCGAGCGGCGGATGCTGCAGGCCCTGGAGACAGGTGTGCCGCAGTACCTCGAGCACTATGCGCGTGCTCCCGGCGAGATCCGTGAGCACGCCTGGGCAACCTGTTTCTACCGCTTGGAGGACCCCGACGGCCATGTCCTGGGCGTGGCCTCCACCGGGCACGACATGACGGAGCAGTACTGGGCCCGCAAACGCCTCCAGCTGATCGCCGAGGCCAGCACCCGTATCGGCAGCACCCTCGACGTGACCCGGACGGCACAGGAACTGGCGGACGTTGCGGTCCCGGAACTCGCAGACTTCCTGACCGTCGACCTCTTGGCGTCCCTCGACGATCTGCCCGAGCAGCCCCCGGGAGCGGCGAGAATAAGCGGCTCTCCGACGTTGCGGCGCATCGCCCACCAGTCCGTGCATCCGGGAACTCCCGAAGCGGTCATCGCCCCGGGCGAGGTGGAAGAGTACCCGGAGGACTCCCCACCGGCGGAAAGTCTGCGATCGGGACGTGCCGCGCTGTACCGGGTGACCGACCCGGCGATTGCCGGCTGGATTGCCGAGGACCCGCTCCGGGCCTCTCGGACCCGCAATTTCGGCTTCCACTCGGTGATGACGGTGCCCCTGTCGGCACGCGGAACGACCTTGGGTCTCGTCGTCTTCGCCCGTCACCGGCGCCCGGAGCCGTTCCAGCAGGATGACTTGGTGCTGGCCGAGGAACTTGCGGCCCGGGCGGCAATCTGCATCGACAATGCCCGTCGCTACACCCGCGAACGCGCCACGGCGGTCACTCTGCAGCGCAGTCTGCTGCCGCAGGGGCTCCCCGAGCAGGCCGCGGTCGAGGTCGCCTCCCGCTACCTTCCGGCTGGGTCTCGTGCCGGGGTGGGCGGCGACTGGTTCGACGTGATCCCGCTCTCCGGGGCCCGGGTGGCGCTGGTCGTCGGCGACGTCGTCGGCCACGGCATCCACGCCTCCGCGACCATGGGCCGGCTGCGCACCGCCGTCCGCACCCTCGCCGACATCGATCTGCCCCCCGACGAACTCCTCACCCACCTCGACGACCTTGTAGGCCGTCTGGCCACGGAGGCCGAAGCCACGCAACGGACCGCAGGGCACGGAGAGCCGTCGGGAGACGTCGGGTCGACCTGTCTGTACGCCGTGTACGACCCCGTCTCCCGCCGCTGCACCTTCGCCCGGGCCGGACATCCGCTCCCGGTCATGGTGGCGCCAGACGGCAGTGTCAACATGCTCGACCTTCCGGCGGGACCGCCGCTGGGCCTGGGGGGATTGCCCTTCGAAGCGATGGAGACGGAACTGCCGGAGGGCAGCCTACTTGCTCTCTACACCGACGGCCTGATCGAGTCCCGTGACTACGACATCGACGTCAGTGTCTCTCGGCTGTGCCAGGCCCTTGGCAGCCCAGCGGCCTCACTGGACGCGGTGTGCGACACCGTTCTCGACACCATGCTTCCCGAGCGACCCTCTGACGACATAGCCCTGCTCATTGCCCGTACCCACGCGCTCAATGCCGACAGGGTCGCCGTCTGGGACGTGGCCCCCGATCCGGCCGCAGTCGCCGACGCCCGCAAGAACGCCGTCGGTCAGCTGAAGGAATGGGGCCTGACCAATGCCGCCTTCGTGACCGAGCTGATCGTCAGCGAACTGGTCACCAACGCCATCCGGCACGCCGCGCCGCCCATCCAACTGCGTCTCATCCATGAGCGGAGCCTCATCTGCGAGGTCTCGGACGCCAGCAACACAGCCCCCCACATGCGCCGAGCCCGCACCTACGACGAGGGTGGCCGCGGCCTGCTCCTGGTGGCCCAGCTGACCCAGCGGTGGGGCACCCGCCCCACTGCTCAGGGCAAGACCATCTGGGCGGAACAGCGCGTCGAGGACGACTGACACTTGTGGCTTCAGCGAAGCGGAACAAGCCCACACCGACGGTCCGCTCCCAGGCGTGAACGGTGCCAAGGCCTGCACGATGTCGGTGCCGTCGGCCTTGGCACCGTTCACGCTGGGAAGCGGGTGCTGGCCCGGTGACGACGGCGCGGGTGCTGGCGTGGTCGTCGGTGTCTCGGGTGTAGCCGGGCGGGAGCAGCTACTCGTTGCGCGAGGAGTTCGGCAGGACACGGTCGAAGCCGGCCTGGACGTCATCGCGGTCGGCCTTCCACCGGCCGCATCCGCGTCGATCGTCGGGCGGTCACCTGACGGCGGAGATGCGCTGGGTACTTGGCACTGCTGTGCAGGAGAGCCGTGCGGGCAGGGAGCCCTGGTGATCGTGGGCTCCCTGCCTGGCGGGACCGGTTGGTTGTCAGAACACCACGAGCGGGTGGCCTCCCGGGTCCTGGTCATAGTGATGGTTGAGCCGCGTTTCACCGGCGTTGCAGCTCACGGTGGTGAGGATCAGGGAGCCCCAGCCGTCGTCGTTGTCGTCTCCGACGCAGGTGTTGCGGGTCGATGGCCTGATCTGGATCTGGCCGGTGTCGCCCCAGTACCGCAGGTCGAAGAGCTGGTCCGGCCTGCCGTTGCAGGTCCACTGGATGATCGCCCCGCCGCTGTCGCTCCAGCACTTGCCTGTGCCGGATGCGAAGATCGAGTAGAGGCCGTTGCCGGCGGGACGGAACTGCATGGAGCTGAGGGAGGTGATGTTCCCGTCACCGGATATCAGCCGGGTGCCGTTGATGGTGCTTGCGAAGGTCAGGTGGCGGAAACCGTCGTGGGTGTTGAGTAGGTCGACATCGGCGTTCGCGGCCAGGGGGCGGAATTCGACGGACCAGTGGTCGGAACCGTAACCCCGGCTCCAGCCCCGGTAGGCGGGGATTCGCTCGTTGGACACCATGTAGTCCAGTTCATGGCCTCCCTGGTGGGTGGCGCCGCCGACGGTGTACTTGTGCCAGCCGCGGCGGATCTGGAGATTGCCCGGTTCGCGGTTGAAGTCACCCATCGCGGCCCAGGTACGCTGGTTGCCGGCGATCGCGGCGATGTTCTCCACCAGCTGGGCGCCGTCATTGCCCCCCGGTGACAGCGCGTGCAAGCTGAAGTACAGCGTGTTGCCCAGGGTGATGCCGAGGGCGGGCCGGGAGGCCGGCAGCCCGTTCCTGTTGTAGATGCCGGGCCGGGCGATGTGTACCGCGCTCGGCTGGTCGCGGGTCAGGATGGCGATGTTGACCCGCCCGCCGTTCGCGCCCGCCTGACCGCTGAAGTCCGTGCGGACGAAGTAGATGTACCAGTCACGGGACTGGCCGAGGGGGCGCCATCGGTACTGCTGGACGCGCCAGCCGTTCCACTGGTTGGAGCCCTGCAGATAGCCGGATGTCCAGGTCAGCTGCCCTGGCGGCCGGGGACCGACTTCCTGGAGCGCGATCACGTTGTTGCGTCTGGCGATCTGCGGGATGTCCGTCGTCCACTTGCCGCCGCCGCCCTGCATGTTGTACGTGGCGTTGATGTGGTCCTGCACAGCCGCCTCAGCGTGTTGCGGCGGCGCCGACAGGGACATGAACAGGCCCGCGAGCATGCCCAGGGCCAGCACCGGCACGAGACGTCTCATCCGTGTGCGACGGCTGCGACTGCGGTCCCGCCCACTGCGGGACGCCCTGCAAAGGGGAATCCTCATCTGTAGTCCTTTCTGGTGCGCGCCGCTGGCGCGGGGAGGCGTGCGTAGGAGTGGGCGTTCATGTGATGTCGGCGGAGCTGCCGGCGGGGTCGGCCGGTGTGGGGTTCGTGACCGTCTTGATCTGCACTTTGCCCGGATAGGCATTGAGCAGCGGGTCGGTGACCGAGGACGGGGCGTCGGTCTCCACCACCACCCGGTCGCTCATCCCGTCGTAGTGGACGGCCAGGCTGTAGGCCGTCGTGTCGCCGTCCGCCGATACCTGCCGAACGGCCGCGTCCTGGATGTCAGTGATCTGGGCGAGCGTGAACTGCTGGCTCAGGCCCGGGGTGGGCGTGGGCCAGCCGTCCGGGATCTCGCCGTACTCGGACTTCCACCCCGGCGGCCTCTTCAGGTCGTGGATATCGCCGGTGTAGCCCTTCGGGAAGATGATCACCGGTCCCACATCGGGGTCGTCGAAGGCATCGAGCGCGCAGTTGTAGTCGGCCAGCGCCTGGACCTGCTGCCACTGCAGCTTCGTCGTGGCGTCCTGGACAACCCCGTCCGCAGGCGCTGCGGCTTCTTGCAGTACCGTGCCCGCGGTCCGCTCCTCAGGAGTGCACTTGCCAGGTGCCGGGTGCTCGAGCGCGTAGTCCTCGATGTCGAGCTTGCCTGCGTACTGGGTGGCCAGGGGATCGGTGACCGATGCCGGGGCGTCGGTCTCGGCCACCACCTTGTCGATCATCCCGTCGTAGTAGACGTTCAGCGTGTAGGTGGTGTCACCGTCCGGCTGTACCTGGGCGGTGACCGCGTCCTGAAGGTCGGTGATCTCGTTCAGGGTGAACTGTTGGCTCAGGCCTGGGGTGGGGTGTGGCCAGTCGGTGGGGATCTGACCGAACTCGTTGGCCCAGTCCGGCGGGGTCGCCAGGTTGTGGATGTCGCCGGTGTAGTCCTTCGGGAAGATGATCACCGGTCCCACTTCTGGGTCCTCGAACGCCGCGAGTGCGTCGTTGTAGGAGGCGAGGGCCTGGAGCTGCTCCCACTGGTCTTCGGTCCCGGTGGCGACGGCATGCACCTCGGAGGTGGACAGGGCCCTGTTGTAGACGCGGAAGTCGCGCATGCGGCCCTTGAAGTAGAGGTCGCTGGAGTAGAGCGAGCGGCCTAGGTAGTTGGCGGTGGTCGTCCCGCCGCCGATCGAGCCGGGGGCGATGGTCACGTTGGTGTTGCGGGCCTTCTCCACGCCGTTCTCGTAGAGGATGCCGGTGTTGCCGGTCTGGGTATATGTGACGTGCTTCCACAGGCCGCGCGCCAGCTGGTACGACGTCGACGGCCGCGTCTGCTGCTCGGCGTGGAAGTCGGTGGTCGTGATGCCGGTGCGGAACTGGTTGCCGGTGGCGAACAGATAGCCGTTGCCGCTGGCACCGCTTGAGTTGCCGAAGCCGTACAGGAAGTACGGCTTGCCCATGGAAAGGTCGATCCACACGTCGAAGGCAACGGTGATCGAGTTCAGCCCGGTCATGATGTTGTTCGGAACCTTGACATAGGTGTTGGAGCCGTTGAAGCCCAGCCCCTCTGGGCCCTTCCAGTCGACGGTGCCGTTGACGGTGCCGTCACGGCCCTGGCCGGAGGTGTCGTGGGCGACCGTGCCGGACGTTTCGTCCAGCTTGTAACGCAGGACCAGTCCGTCTGTGATCTCGGCCTGGGCGGGGGAGGCGGTGGTCATGGCGCCGGCGGCCAGCGCCATGGTCAGGGCGGCGACGACGCTTGCGGACGCCCGCCGTCGCAGCGAGGCACCGGTAGACGCCGGGGTCGCCACTGCCGTGGTCGCCGCACGGCGTCGCGGCATGATCCTGGCCAGAGCAGTGGTGATCACTGCCCGGGCCGCGTTCTTTCTTCGCATGCTCTTCCTCTCGAGGCGGTCCACAGACCCGTCTGCCTGACGGCTGTGGGAGGGCACGCAGGGAAGCGCCTCGCAGGGCGACGCAAGGCGCCCCGAGAACGCCCGTACGGGCCGGGGAAGGCCGTGACCCGACGATCGTCGGGTCACGATGCTGCGGCAGAGCCCGTGGTGTCTGAGCCTCTGCCCGTTGCGGTGCCGCAGGATGTGTGCACGCACCAGCCCGTCTCAGGGCCCTGTACGCGCGAATGCGGCGTCGTGGTGATCAGGATCGAGGACGGGAGCTGTTTATGGACATGGGTGTTTTTACGGGTCTTTCCTTTACAGGGCTCTTACGGCGCTGCCGCCTCATTCGCCGCCCACCAGGCCGCGACTTGCGCACGGGAGCCGAACCCGAGCTTGGCCCGGATGTTCTCGATGTGGCCGTCGACGGTGCGCGGAGAGAGCACGAGCACGCCGGCGATCCGCCGGTTGCTCAAGCCCTTGGCGACCAGGGCGGCCACCTCGCGCTCCCGGCGCGTCAGCGGACTTGGGGCAGGCGCTTCGGCAAAGGCGCCAAGGGCGAAGTCGATCGCCAGGTCCGGGGTGTCATGGCCGGCGCCGGCCGCGCGTGCCCGCTTGTACGCCGCCGGGCTCAGCGCTCGTACGATCCGCTCGTCGCACTGCGCGTGATGGTCGGCCATCTGAGGGCCGAACGCGGAGATCGAGCTGTCGATCTCCTGCCACAGGGCACCCGCGGCGCCCAGTAGCTGGGCCGCCCAACCGTGATCACCGCCGGGGGCGGTGGCCCAGGCCAGCAACTCGAGCATTCGCGCGATCATCGCGTAGTCGTTGAACCCCCGCATGTTCTCCAACGCTGATCGGGCCAGCGCCTTGGCCGCCTCTCGGTCACCACGCTCCCAGGCATCGTGGCCCAGGGCCATCAAGACCTGCGCGCGGCCCCACCGCTCCCCGCTCATCTCGAAAGCGGCGATCACCTGGCTGCCCGTCTCTGTTGCACGGGGGTCCCCGGCATATGCCTGAACACAGGCCAGCGAGAGATGCCAAGAGGTTGCTTCACGCTCATTGCCGAGCGCTGTCAGAGCGGCCCTCGCGTTCTCATACCGGGAGATGCTTTCCTCCGGTTCTCCCTGGTAGTGCGCTGAAACGCCGCGGAAGCCGCCCACCTGGGCGCTCATCTCCCGATCGTCCAGTCGCTCGGCCAATGCTTCGGCCTCGTCCAGCCATCGGTTGGCTGCTTTGAGATCGCCCTGTGTCTGCGCCACCCAGGCTGCGCCGAGGAGCGCCCGGCCTCGTGCCGGTGTGCACGCACGCGCAGCCGTGAGCGACCGGTCGAACTGACGGCGCCCCTCACTGAGGAAGCCGCCAACGCACCAGTGGAAGCCCAGTGCTGAGGTCAGCCTGAGCCTGGCCTCAGGGTCGGCTCCGTATTCCAGGGCCGCCAGCAGATTGATGTGCTCTGCACGTAGCCGGGCCAAGCCCTCCGCCTGGCCGGGGCCGAACCACCCCTGGTCGACGTGCTGGGCCAGGGCAAGGAAGAAATCGCGGTGCCGCAGCAGCAGCCGCTCCTCCTCTCCAGAGGCAACAAGCTTTTCCCGCCCGTACTCCCGGATGGTTTCCAGGAGCCGGAAGCGCGGCAAGTCTTCGCTCTCGACGGTCAGGACGACAGACTGGACAACCAGCCGGTCCAGAAGGTCCAGCACTTCGTGCTCCGCGATGCCGTCCCCTGCACAGACGCTCTCGACCGCGTCCAGGTCGAAGCCCCCAGCGAAGATCGACAGCCGGTTCCACAAAAGACGCTCGGCCGGAGTGCACAGCTCGTAGCTCCAGCCGATCATGTCGCGGAGTGTGCGGTGGTGCGGCCAAGAAGTCGGACTGCCACTTGTGAGCAATGCGAAGCAGTTCTCCAGTCGGCCCACCATTTGGTCGACTGTCAGCGTGCGCAGCCGGGACGCAGCCAGTTCGATCGCCAATGGCAGCCCGTCCAGATCGGCGCACAGCTGGGACACCTGCACCTGGTTCGCATCACTGATGCGGAACCCAGGGCGGACGGCTCTGACCCGGTCCTGCAGCAGGTTGGCCGCCTCCTTGGGAGGCAACGGGGCCACGGCAAAGATGTGCTCGCCAGTAAGGCCCAGCACGTGGCGACTCGTCGCCAGGATGTGCAGCCCGGGGGCGGATGAGAGCAGTTCCTTCACCAACTCGGCGCATGCACCAGCCAGATGCTCGCAATTGTCCATCACGATCAGTGCCCGCCGTTGCGCCATGTAGCCTGTGAGCTGTTCCATTACCGGCCGGACTCCCAGGTCTGGCACCCCCAGCGTGGTCGCGGCCACACCCGCCACCGCAGCCGGCTCCTGCACCGGGGCCAGGTCCACCAGCCACACCCCGTCCGGAAAGTCGATGGCCGACCCGGCAGCCACCTCCAGTGAGAGTCGCGTCTTACCCACGCCGCCCGGCCCGATGAGCGTCACCAACCGTGCCGTCCCCTGCAGGGCACCAATCTCAGCGACCTCAAACCGCCGACCGACAAAGCTGGTGAACGGCGTAGGCAGATTTCCCGCCCGGGATGCCACAGTGGACATGGCTCTCGCATCTCATTCTCGGCGAAGTCGAGCCGACCGAACTCCGCGTTCACACCCTGGATGAATCGGCCGACCGCAACCGCGTCAGTGACGTCGCAACCGGCGAACCGCGCCGTACCGCCGGATGCGCGACTACATGATTCGCAGCTATGCCAGCCGGTGTCTCGGAGGTACCTCAGCTGGTAGCACCGCGATTCTGACATCACGGCCTGGGGTAGTGGGGGGGAGAAAATTCTTCCTCTTGACTTTTCTATGCCAGGGAAGAATGCTTTAATATTTTTTAAGCCTTCAAGCGGTAGAGTTCTCAACAAGAGCAGCACGCGGGCGAGTGAGCGAGCCCAGTGTTCGCCTTCAGCCGCGGCCCGCATGCTCTCTCATCGGCCATGTACGGCACGATTAATGACCATACTTGGAGTTCGTCTGCGATCAGCTCGCAGGCTGGACTTACGTCATGGATGTAGGCGAACCGGTCGGCACGCCCGGCTGATCTTCCGGCTCTGCTCGCAACGGCGTTGACGCTGTCGACGCACTTGCCCGACCTGGCCGCGAACGCGAGCGGCGCCAATCCGCTCCATGCGGTCCGGCGTGCTTCCAAGGGGGCGCCGCCTTGGGCCGAATTCGACAGAGCACGCAACTCAGCCGAATGGTCGATGCTTTCAGCCGTAGGGCGCGATTCTCGGGTGCACGACGCCCTGGGCACCCGGGGTGATCGCAGTGATGCGGTACCAGCTCCACGAAGGTGTCGGCTGGCTGCAGGGTGCGCTGTGCAGCCGAGAGATCGGTGAACAGCGTGCCGGTCTGGCTCCCGAGCGGTAGTGCTTCCCCGCAGCCGTCTGGCACCCTGCTGCGTTCGATCTTGACATCTGAAGGGCTCAGGAATGGCCCCGTGTCCGGGGCCTTTTACCGAAGGCGCCAGGGCGGGGCGGCCACCCGTCTGGCCTCGGCGGCAGCTGATCGACGGCATACGGTTTAGGGTCCGGACCGGAGTTCCGTGGCGGGACGTCCCCGTCGAGTACGGACCGTGGAGCCGGGTCTACGACCTGTTCCGCCGATGGCAGCGGATCTTCACCCGACTCCAGTCTCTGGCCGATGCGAAAGGCGCGATCGTCTGGGACTGGCTGAGATGGTCTGCAGCAGTACCTCGTAGCTGGTCAGCGGCTGTCCACGCAGGCTGTGGGTGATCCGGGAGAACAGACGGTGTTCCACTTTG
>NZ_JBEPBI010000207.1:0-14188 GCF_040299045.1 Streptomyces sp. NPDC001027 | reverse complement strand
GCCGCCGTCGCCGCGGCGACTCCGCCGACGGCGAGGGGGACTCCGCCGACGCCGACTCGGACGAGTTCGCCGCCGAGCAGTCCGCGCAGGACGCCGAGGACACCGCCGAGCAGGAGGACGAGGACGCGGAGGACGAGGAGGCGGGCGGTTCCACCGCCGGAAGCCGTCGTCGCCGTCGGCGTCGTCGTCGCGCCGGCGACTCGTCCGCCGAGGGCGAGCCCGGCGACGGGGACCCGGAGCGCACCGTCGTCAAGGTCCGCGAGCCGCGCAAGCCCTCCGAGCCGTCCGACGAGGTGCAGTCCATCAAGGGCTCGACGCGCCTGGAGGCCAAGAAGCAGCGCCGCCGCGAAGGCCGTGAGCAGGGCCGCCGCCGCGTGCCGATCATCACCGAGGCCGAGTTCCTGGCCCGCCGCGAGGCCGTCGAGCGGGTGATGGTCGTCCGCCAGAGCGGCGAGCGCACCCAGATCGGCGTCCTCGAGGACAACGTGCTCGTCGAGCACTACGTCAACAAGGAGCAGGCCACCTCGTACGTCGGCAACGTGTACCTGGGCAAGGTCCAGAACGTGCTGCCGTCGATGGAGGCCGCCTTCATCGACATCGGCAAGGGGCGCAACGCCGTCCTGTACGCCGGCGAGGTCAACTTCGAGGCGCTCGGCATGGCCAACGGGCCGCGCCGTATCGAGGCCGCCCTGAAGTCGGGCCAGTCGGTCCTGGTGCAGGTCACCAAGGACCCGATCGGGCACAAGGGCGCACGTCTGACCAGCCAGGTCTCCCTGCCGGGCCGCTACCTCGTGTACGTGCCCGAGGGCTCGATGACCGGCATCAGCCGCAAGCTGCCCGACACCGAGCGGGCCCGGCTGAAGACGATCCTCAAGAAGATCGTCCCCGAGGACGCGGGCGTCATCGTGCGCACCGCCGCCGAGGGCGCGAGCGAGGACGAGCTGCGCCGTGACGTCGAGCGGCTGCAGGGCCAGTGGGAGGACATCCAGAAGAAGGCGAAGAACGGCGGCAACGCCCCGACGCTGCTGTACGGCGAGCCGGACATGACCGTCCGGGTCGTGCGCGACATCTTCAACGAGGACTTCACCAAGGTCATCGTCAGCGGTGACGAGGCATGGTCGACGATCCACGGGTACGTCTCGCACGTCGCGCCCGACCTCGCCGAGCGGCTGTCGAAGTGGACCTCCGAGGTCGACGTCTTCGCCACGTACCGGATCGACGAGCAGCTCGCCAAGGCGCTGGACCGCAAGGTCTGGCTGCCCAGCGGCGGTTCGCTGGTGATCGACCGGACCGAGGCGATGGTCGTGGTCGACGTCAACACCGGCAAGTTCACCGGGCAGGGCGGCAACCTCGAGGAGACGGTCACCAGGAACAACCTGGAGGCGGCCGAGGAGATCGTGCGCCAGCTGCGGCTGCGCGACCTCGGCGGCATCATCGTGATCGACTTCATCGACATGGTGCTGGAGTCCAACCGGGACCTGGTGCTGCGCCGGCTGCTGGAGTGCCTGGGCCGCGACCGCACCAAGCACCAGGTGGCCGAGGTGACCTCGCTGGGCCTGGTCCAGATGACCCGCAAGCGGGTCGGGCAGGGTCTGCTGGAGTCGTTCTCCGAGACCTGTGTGCACTGCAACGGGCGCGGCGTCATCGTCCACATGGAGCAGCCGACCGCGGTCGGCGGCGGCGGGAAGCGCAAGAAGCGCGGCCGCGGCGGTGACGGACACGTCCACGAGCACGAGGCGGCCGTCGAGGCCGTCGAGCCGCTGAGCGTCGAGCCCGAGACGGAGAGCGAGGCCGAGGTCGCCGCCGAGGCGGCCGAGCCGGTCGCGCTCGCCGCCCCGGAGTTCGCGCCGGACGAGGAGCTGTACAGCAGCATCGCCGAGGCGGAGGCCTCCGCCTCCCGCGGCCGTGGCCGTCGCCGGGCGAGCCGCCGGGCGTCCGCCCCGGCGGGCACGCCGCGAGGCGGCGCGTCGCGCAGGACGGGCGACTCCGACGCGTTCGGCGCGGCGGAGACCGTCGAGGCGGCCCCCGCGTCGCCCGCGGCTCCCGGGACGCTCGTCGACGCGCCCACCGCGCAGGAGGTCACCGCCGAGGCGGAGGCCGAGCGTTCGGTGCAGCCCGTCGAGGCGGCCGCGGCGCACGCCGAGCCGGTCGCCGTCGAGGACCCGGTCGTCGAGGCCGCGCAGGCGGCGGACACGCCGGCCGTCGACGAGGCCGCGCCCAAGGGCCGTACGCGCCGACGCGCCACCCGCAAGGTGTCCGCGCCGGCCGGGTCGCCGACGGGCGCCGAGGCCGCCGTGGTGACGGTCGCCGAGCCGGCGGCCGCGCCGGCCCCGGTCGCCGAGACGCAGCCCGAGGCCGCGCAGCCGGAGGCCGTGCCGGGCGACGCGCCCGTCGCGGAGCCCGTCGTCGAGAGCGCGGCTCCGGCCCGCCCGCGCCGTCGGGCCGTGCGCAAGGCCACCGCGCCGACCGCGTCGGAGGAGACGGCCGTGGTGGTCGTCCCGTCGGCCGCGCCGCAGGCCGCTGTGACGGACGAGGCAGTCGAGCCGGCCGTCGCCGGGACCGAGGCGCCCGTCGCCGAGGAGGCGGAGGCCGCCCCGGCGAAGAAGACGGCCGCCCGCAAGACGGCGAAGAAGGCCACGGCGAAGAAGGCCGCCACGAAGACGGCGACGGCCAAGAAGACGGTCGCGAAGAAGACCGCCGCCAAGAAGACGACGGCCAAGAAGGCGGCGAAGACGACGGCCAAGAAGACGGTCGCCGCGCAGCAGAGCGCGCCGTCGGTCTCCGTTCCGACGGAGGACTGACGCCCCGTGAGGGAGCCTTCGTGAACGCACGGCGACGCGGCCGCCCGGCACCCCGGGTGTCCGCGTCGCCGTGCGTTCACCCGCGGGTTACTCTGTGTTCTGCTTGTGACAGAGCGCACCCACGCACTGGGTTTCACTGCGATAACCCTGGAGAAAATCGCCGTCCGCGGGCTGGTAACGTGCACTGTGGTCCCGGTGGCCGATGACATGCACACCGTGACCACAGCCGATGGAGCACATCCGGTCTTCCAGCCGGACACGGCTGACTTCCCGCCAGGAACCCTATGAGGCGGGTCCTGTGTACAAGCCGTTCGCCCGCCCACAGGCATCGGCGGACAACCAGGGATGCGGCCGTGCTGAGCATCGACACGGCTCCTTCCCGACCAGGCAAGACGTGGTGCGCCTTCGAGGTCGCCGTAGAGGAGGGGATGTCGATGACCGACGCCCATGTGTTCATACCGGCCGCCAAGCCTGTGATCGGCGAGGAGGAGATCGAGGCCGCGGTACGCGTACTGCGCAGCGGCATGGTCGTCCAAGGGCCCGAGGTGGCCGCCTTCGAGGAGGAGTTCTCGGAGCTGGTCGACGGGCGCCACTGCGTCGCGGTCAACTCCGGCACCTCGGCCCTTCACCTGTCGCTCCTCGCCCTCGGCCTCGGCCCGGGCGACGAGGTCATCGTGCCGTCGTTCTCCTTCGCCGCCTCCGCCAACGCGGTCCGGCTGGTCGGCGCCGACGTGGTGTTCGCCGACATCGACCCGGAGACGTTCTGTCTGTCCCCGGCCGCGGTCGAGGCGGCCCTGTCGCCGCGCACCGCCGCGATCATGCCGGTGCACCTGTACGGTCACCCGGCCGCCATGGACCAGATCATGGCGATCGCGCAGCAGCACGGTCTCGCCGTGGTCGAGGACGCCTGCCAGGCGCACGCGGCCGCGCTGAACGGCACCCCGGTCGGCGCCTTCGGCGCCGCGGGCACGTTCAGCTTCTACCCGACGAAGAACATGCACAGCCTCGAGGGCGGCATGATCTCCACCGGTGACGCGCAGACCGCGCGGACCCTGCGCCTGCTGCGCAACCAGGGCATGGAGACGCGCTACGCCAACGAGATCGTCGGCGCCAACGTGCGCATGACGGACGTGTCCGCCGCGATCGGCCGCGTCCAGCGCGGCAAGCTGGACGGCTGGACCGAGCAGCGCATCGCCAACGCCGCGTACCTCACCGAGCACATCACCGCGCCGAACGTCCTCACGCCGAAGGTCGCCGAGGGCGCGCGGCACATCTACCACCAGTACACGGTGCGCATCCAGGGTGACCGCGACGCCGCCATGGCCAAGCTGACCGAGGCCGGCATCGGCAACGCCGTGTACTACCCGACGCCCATCCACCGGCTGAAGCCGTACTGGGAGCCGGACCAGAAGGCGGGTCGTGACTGGGACCTGCCCGAGACGGACCGCGCGGCCGCCGAGGTCGTGTCGCTGCCCGTGCACCCGGCCCTGTCCACGCAGGACCTGGAGCGCATCGTCACCGCTGTCAATGCTCTGGGGGAGCAACTGTGAGCACCGGGAAGTCGCTGCGAGCGGGACTCGTCGGCCTCGGTTCCATGGGGCGTCACCACGCCCGCGTCCTGTCCGGTCTGGACGGCGTCGACCTCGTCGGCGTCGTCGACCCGATGGGCGACAAGTTCGGCGCCGCCCAGGGGGCGCCGATCCTGAACACCGTCGAGGAGCTCATCGCCCTCGGCGTGGACTACGCGGTCGTGGCCTGCCCCACCGCGCTGCACGAGCCGGTCGGCCTGGCGCTCGCCGAGGCCGGGGTCTGCGCCCTGGTCGAGAAGCCCGTCGCCGACACCGTCGAGGGCGCCCGCCGTCTCGTCGACGCGTTCGAGTCGCGCGGTCTGGTGGCCGGCGTCGGTCACATCGAGCGGTGCAACCCGGCGCTGATGTCGCTGCGGGCGCGGCTGGAGGCCGGTGAGCTGGGCGACGTCTACCAGGTCGTCACCCGCCGTCAGGGCCCCTTCCCGCACCGCATCGCGGACGTCGGCGTCGTCAAGGACCTCGCCACCCACGACATCGACCTCACCGGCTGGGTGACGGGGCGTCAGTACGTGTCGATCGCCGCGCACACCGTCTCCAAGAGCGGCCGTGAGCACGAGGACATGGTCTCCGCGGTGGGCCGTCTCGACGACGGCACCATGGTCAACCACCTGGTGAACTGGCTGAGCCCGCTCAAGGAGCGGTTCACCTCGGTCACCGGCGAGCGGGGCTGCTTCATAGCCGACACCCTCACCGCCGATCTGACGTTCCACTCCAACGCCGCGGTGACCACCGAGTGGGAGGCCTTGCAGGCCTTCCGCGGTGTCTCCGAGGGCGACATGATCAGGTACGCCATCGCGAAGCGCGAGCCGCTGCTGGTGGAGCACGAGCTCTTCCGGGACGCGGTGCTCGGCAAGCCCGCCGACATCTGCACCCTCCGCCAGGGCATGCGCACCGTCGAGGTGGCGGCCGCGGTGCTCGAATCGGCGGCGCAGGGCACGACCCTGCGGTTCGACGACAGCCGCAGCGGAGCGGCCTGACACACCCGCGTGGCGGGTCGCCCGACAACGCCCGTCCCCGGTTCCCACCGCATCGTGGAACCGGGGACGCCGAACTTCTGTCTTCCACTCGGAGGAACTCACACATGGAATCCCCTGCCCGCCGGCCGCGCCTTGCCGTGATTGTCGCCAACGGCATCACAGGCGACTCTCGCGTACAGAAGACCGCTGTCGCCGCGGCCCGGGACGGCTGGGACGTGACCCTCATCGGCCGGAGCGACAGCAAGCGCGTCCAGCGGTCGAAGATGGGTCCGATCGAGGTGATCCGCGTCCCGGTGGGCGTGGACTACCTGCGTGAGGTGAACACCCGCAAGGCGCGCCCCCTGCGGGCGGCCGCCACCCAGTTCAACCTGCAGGACCAGGCGGCGCTGAACCGCTACACCGCGGCCTACCGGGCGTGGGTCCGCCAGAAGTCCGCCGAGACCGCGTACGCGGGCTCCCCGCGCCGCGCGTCGATCAAGGCCGCGCTGCGGGCCCGTCGGTCGGTGCACCGGCTGCGGGTCAAGGCGTTCAAGTGGGAGCAGCGGCGCAAGTCCAAGGACCCGGCGCCGGTCGGCGACTGGCGCCGCGACTGGCCGCAGGTGGTCGACCTCGACCTCGCCTTCGGACCGGTGATCGAAGAGGTCGAGCCGGACGTCATCCACGCCAACGACGTGACGATGATCGCCACGGCGGCGCTCAGCGCGGCCCGGCTGCGCGCCCGCGGCCGCTCCTGCGTCTGGCTGTACGACGCGCACGAGTACATCCGTGGCGTGGAATGGCCCAACCGCCGCCAGGCCTCCGCGCTGCCCGCGGTGGAGGCCGAGTTCATCGGCCGCGCCGACGCCGTCGTGACCGTGTCCCCGCAGATGGCGGAGCTGCTGAAGAACGACCACAAGCTGGCGAAGTCGCCGCTGGTGGTGGGCAACTCGCCGGTCCGTGAGGTGATCGGCGGCAGCAAGTCCACCGCGTCGGTGCGCAAGGCGTGCGGTCTCGGCCCCGAGACGCCGTTGATGGTGTACGCGGGCTGGATCGGCCCGGAGCGCGGTGTGGACGCCGTGATCGACGGCATGCCGGACCTCCCGGGCTTCCACCTCGCCCTGGTCCACGGCCGGATGACGCCCCTGCTCGAGCAGCTGTTCGCCCGGGCGGAGGCCCTCGGCGTGCGCGACCGCGTGCACCTGGTGCCGTACGTGCCGCAGCACGAGGTCGCCGACTACCTCTCCTCCGCCGACCTCGGCCTCACCCCCTTCCGGCGCGTCCCCAACTGCGAGGTGTCGCTGCCGACGAAGGTCTCCGAGTACCTGCAGGCCGGCCTGCCGCTGGTCACCAGCGACGTGAAGGTCATCAAGGCGTACGTCGAGGAGCGCCGCCTGGGCGAGGTCTGGACCTGGGACGACCCGAAGACGTTCGCCAAGGCCGCCGCACGGGCCATGGAGCACCGCGCCGAGCTCGCCGAGGCGATCACCGAGGAGGTCCGCACGGACCTGTCCTGGGAGACGCAGAGCGCCAAGCTGCTGAAGCTGTACCGCGAGCTGTCGAAGAAGACCCCGCCCGGTCCGCGGCCCGAGCTGTCCTGGACGGTGCAGGAGACCCCGGACGCCGTGCGTACCGTGGAGATCACGGACGGCGACGGCCAGCCGACCTGGAAGAAGCTCGGCGAGACCCGCGTCCGGCTGGGCCTCGGCCCGGCCAACTACGCGGGCCAGGGCGCCGCGTACGCCCAGGCCATCACACGCGTCAACCCGGACGTGTCGGTCGAGGTCGTCATGAACAAGCAACCGGAGTCCTTCGACTACCCGGCCGACGTCTACGTCGACGCGACCGCGCTCGGTGAGCTGCCCGTCCAGTTCCAGCAGGTGGAACGGATCGTCGGACGTTATACGCATCTGCTGGTCGATGCGTTCATGCCGGTCTTCGGCAACCTCAACGGCTCCTCGATCGCCGGCGACCTCGACGCGCTGAAGCAGGCCCGCATCAAGGTGGCGCTCCTCGCGCACGGCAGCGAGATCCGGCACCCCGCCAACCACATGGCCCGCCACCCGTTCTCGCTCTTCCACGACGCCCCCAAGGGCATCGCGAAGAAGCTCCAGGCCAAGGCCGAGCGGAACAAGCGGATCGCCACCGAGGCCGGACTGCCGCTGTACGTCACCACGCCGGACCTGCTGGAGGACCTGCCCACCGCGAAGTGGGCGCCGCTCGTCGTGGACGTCCTCGCCTGGGCCACGGACCGCCCCGTGATGGAGCGTGAGCGGCCGCTGGTGCTGCACGCCCCCTCGAAGCGGTGGACCAAGGGCACCGACCGGATCATCCCCGTGATGACCGAGCTCCACGACCAGGGACTCATCGAGTTCCGGCTCGCCGAGGGCATTCCGTGGGCCGAGATGCGCGAGCTGGTGCAGAGCTGCGATCTGGTCCTCGACCAGTTCACCACCGGCAGTTATGGCACGTTCGCCGTCGAGGCGATGGCTGCCGGTAAGCCTGTGGTCGCCTACATCAGCGACGGTGTGAAGGCCGCGACGGACGGGGCCCTGCCCATCGTCTCCGCCACCCCCGACACCCTCGGCGAGGTCGTGAAGTCCCTCGTCGACGACCGCGAGGGCACGGCCAGGATCGGCCGGGAGTCCGCCGCGTTCGCCCGTATGTACCACGACGGGACCTGGACCGTGCAGGTCCTCAGCGATTTCCTCAAGTGATCGGTTTAGAGAGGCTGTCAATGGAAGCGCAGAGTGCCGGCGCACACCGCCCTGTCAAGGGTCGCGTCGTCATGCTGGTCGACAACAAGGTCGACGGCGACTCGCGGGTGCAGAAGGCAGCCGAGTCCGCCGCGGCCGCCGGCTGGGACGTGGTGCTGCTCGGTCTCGTCCGCTCCGGCAACGGCCGCAGCTGGAAGCTCGGCGACGCCGAGGTGCGGCTGCTGCCGCTGAAGACCCCGCTGGCCAAGCGGCACGCCGAACGTCACCGCTCGCCGCTGCGCCGTCCGCTCGCCTATCCGCCGGGTCCGATGGCCGCCTACCGCCGCCAGTGGGTCAAGGCCTGGCGTGCGGACGTGGCCACCCGCCGCGCCGCGCTGAAGGTCGCGCCGAAGGCCGTCGGCTCCCCGATGTTCCGCAAGGCCGAGAAGGCCCGCCTCACGGTGGCCGGACCGGTGTCGAAGTTCATGCAGAAGTGGGTCGGGTTCCGCGCCCGGCAGAGCAGCCAGGCCCAGAAGGCCGGCCGCGGCCTGCACGGCCCGGTCGACCGGGCCTTCACCGCGACCTGGAAGGCCGTCAAGGGCAAGCGCGCCTGGCGCCGCCTCGAACCGGTGCTGTGGGACTACGAGTTGACGTACGGCGCGGAGATCGACGCGCTCAAGCCCGACCTCATCCACGCCAACGACTTCCGCATGCTGGGCGTCGGCGCCCGTGCCGCCGTCCGCGCCCGCGCCAAGGGCCGCACGGTCAAGCTGGTGTGGGACGCCCATGAGTTCCTGCCCGGCGTGCGCCCGTGGGAGGACAACGCCCACTGGATCCCCGGCAACACCGCGCACGAGAGCGAGTACGCCCCGTTCGCCGACGCCGTGGTCACCGTCTCGGAGGGCCTGGCCGACCTGCTGCGCGAGCGCCACGGCCTCGCCGAGCAGCCGACCGTGGTCCTCAACGCCCCCGACCGCCCCGTCGAGCGGGACCCGGCGATCGAGGACACCGAGCCGGAGCCCGACCTGCGCGAGCTGTGCGGGATCGGACCGGACGTCCCGCTGGTCGTCTACAGCGGCTCGCCCGGCGCGCAGCGCGGCCTCGGCGACATGGTGGAGGCCCTGCCGAAGCTGGACGGCGTCCACATGGCGTTCGTCGTGCCCGCGCCGGCGGCCGGCTACATCCAGGGCCTGCTGGCCCGCGCCCGGGAGCTCGGCGTCGGCGACCGGCTGCACGCCGTGCCGTACGTCAAGCACTGGCAGGTGGTCCGTTTCCTGTCCGCGGCGAACGTCGGCTGCATTCCCATCCACCACTGGCCGAACCACGAGATCGCCCTGATCACGAAGTTCTTCGAGTACTCGCACGCCCGGCTGCCGCTGGTGGTGAGCGACGTGAAGACCATGTCCGAGGTCACCCGTGCCACGGGCCAGGGCGAGGTCTGCCGGGCCGAGGACGTCGACGACCTGGCGCGTGCGATCAAGGCCGTGCTGGCCGACCCCGAGAAGTACCGGGCGGCCTACGACAAGCCCGGTCTGCTGGACACCTGGACCTGGGAGGCGCAGGCCGAGGTCCTCGACGCGCTCTACACCCGTCTCGTCCCCAAGAACCCGAAGGCGGGATCATGAGGGCGGCTGCGGCTCCCGACGTCACCGTGGTCATCGCGGTGTACAACACCATGCCGTACCTGACGGAGTGCCTGAACTCGCTCCTCGGGCAGAGCATAGGCCGCGAACGTCTCGAGATCGTCGCGGTCGACGACGGCTCCACCGACGACAGCGGCGCGGAGCTGGACCGGTTCGCGGCGCTGTACCCGGACACCGTGAAGGTGCTCCACCAGCCCAACTCGGGCGGTCCTGCCGCGCCCAGCAACCGCGCGCTCGAGGTGGCCACCGGCCGCTACGTGTACTTCATCGGCTCCGACGACTACCTGGGCGAGGAAGCCCTGGAGCGCATGGTGAAGTGCGGCGACAAGCACGGCTCCGACGTCGTCGTCGGCAAGATGGTCGGCACCAACGGCCGGTACGTGCACCAGGCGCTGTACAAGAAGAACGACCCGGACGTCAGCCTGTACGACTCGGCGCTGCCGTTCACCCTCGCCAACACCAAGCTGTTCAGGCGGGAGCTGGTCGAGAAGTACAAGCTGCGCTTCCCCGAGCACCTGCCGGTGGGCAGTGACCAGCCGTTCACCATCGAGGCGTGCGTGCGCGCGGCGAAGATCTCGGTGGTGGCCGACTACGTCTGCTACTACGCCGTCAAGCGGGGCGACGCCAGCAACATCACGTACCGCGCCGACCACCTGGCCCGGCTGCGGGCCACCGCGGAGATCATGGACTTCACGGCCGGCCTCGTCGAGGCCGGTCCGCAGCGCGACGCGGTCCTGCGGCGGCACTTCACCTGGGAGCTGGCCAAGCTCGTCCAGGACGACTTCCCGGCCCTCGACCGCGAGCTGCAGCGGCAGATCTGCGCGGGCATAGCGCGACTGGCCGACGCCTACTTCACCGACGGCATCCGCGACGCGATGGACGTCAAGCGCCGGGTGCGGATCGCCCTCGCGCGCATCGGCGCGATCGACGAGCTGGCCGAGGCGATCTCGTCGGAGAAGAAGCCCGGAGCGACCCCGTTCGTCCTCGAGGGCGACCGCGCCTTCGCCCGCTACCCCGGCTTCCGCGACCCGCGCATCGGCCTGGCCGACCGGGTGTACGAGCTGCTCGGGGAGTCCGTCCCCGCTCCGCTCGCCGAGGGCACAGAGCTGCTGGCCTCCGCCTGGGAGCAGCAGGGCGAGGCGCTCACGTACACGGTGTCCGTGCGGGTGCCGGTCGTCGGCGACGTCGACAAGGCCGTGCTGCGCCTGGTCAAGGGGTCCATGCCGAAGTCCGCGGACAAGTCGGGCGCCCGCCGGTTGAAGCCCGGCCACGCGCTGCCCCCGGTGACGGGCGAGACGACGCTTGAGCCCACCGAGGACGGCGCCGGCACGGCGCTGCACGCACGGGTCCCGCTGACGCTGGTCACCGCCGGCCGGGGTGTGCGGGTATACCTGGACGTGGCAGGGTTCACCTACGAGATACCCGTGCGCGGCGAGGGGCTGCCCATGCCGCTGGCCAGGCTGTGGGGTCCGCAGGCGGACCCGTACCGGGCGTCGGCGCTCGTGAACCCGAAGGGACGCGTCGTCGTCGACACGGCCCAGCTCCACCCCCCGAAGAGGACGGTCATCCGGCGGGCGCTGGGGGGCGCCGTCAGGAAACTGAAGTCCCGTTTGAGAAGGAAGTAGCGACCCTCCATGAACATCTGTGTAGTAGCGCTCGGCAAGATCGGGCTCCCGCTGGCGGTCCAGTTCGCCGCCAAGGGCCACCGGGTCATCGGCGCGGACGTCAACGAGAAGGTCGTCGAGCTGGTCAACGCCGGCGTCGAGCCGTTCCCCGGTGAGCACGACCTGGACGTCAAGCTGAAGCAGACGGTCGACGCCGGGCTGCTGAGCGCGACCACGGACACCGCCTCCGCGGTGGCCGAGTCCGACGCCGTCGTCGTGGTCGTCCCGCTGTTCGTCGACGCCGAGGGCGTCCCGGACTTCGGCTGGATGGACGCGGCCACCAAGGCGATAGCCCAAGGCCTCAAGCCCGGCACGCTCGTCTCCTACGAGACGACCCTCCCGGTCGGCACCACCCGTACCCGCTGGGCGCCGATGCTGGCGGAGGGCTCGGGCCTCACCGCGGGCGAGGACTTCCACCTGGTGTTCTCCCCGGAGCGCGTCCTGACCGGCCGGGTCTTCGCCGACCTGCGCCGCTACCCCAAGCTGGTCGGCGGCATCGACGAGGCGTCCGGCGCCCGCGGCGTGGAGTTCTACGAGCAGGTTCTCGACTTCGACGAGCGCACCGACCTGCCGCAGCCGAACGGCGTGTGGGACCTGGGCACCGCCGAGGCCTCCGAGCTGGCCAAGCTCGCCGAGACGACCTACCGGGACGTCAACATCGGCCTCGCGAACCAGTTCGCGCGCTTCGCCGACAGCAACGGCATCGACGTCAAGAAGGTCATCGAGGCCTGCAACTCGCAGCCCTACAGCCACATCCACCAGCCGGGCATCGCGGTCGGCGGCCACTGCATCCCGATCTACCCGCGGATGTACCTGTGGAACGACCCCGCCGCCACCGTCGTGCGCTCCGCGCGTGAGGCGAACGCGGCGATGCCCGAGTACGCGGTTGACCTGCTGGCGGCCGCCTACGGCGACCTGACCGGCGTGAACGTGCTGGTGCTGGGCGCCGCCTACCGCGGCGGCGTGAAGGAGACGGCGTTCTCGGGCGTCTTCCCGACCGTCGAGGCCCTGAAGGCGCGCGGCGCGGTCCCGTTCGTCTCGGACCCGATGTACACGAGCGAGGAGCTCGCCGCGCACGGCCTCACCCCGCACGCGGGCGAGAAGGTCACCGCGGCGATCCTGCAGGCCGACCACGCCGAGTACCGCAGCCTGACCCCGGCCGACCTGCCGGACGTCACGGTCCTCGTCGACGGCCGACGCACCACCGACCCGGAGGCCTGGAAGGGCGTCCGCAGGGTCGTCATCGGAGGCTGACACAGCCCGCCGTTCTGCCACGGCCCCGGTCCCTGCGGCCGGGGCCGTCCGCGTGCGCGGAGCCGTTCCCGACCGCCGGCTCCGGGCGGCCGTCTGCGCGGGGTTGCCCCTGTGCGGCCGCGGTGTCTCCCGTATGCTCGCCGGGCGGGAGCCGGGCGCGCCGAAGGCGAGGCAGCGGGGCTCCGCAAGGGGGCAGGCGCGTAGGAACCCGAGCTGTCGGTCCCCCCTCCGTACGGACACACAGCGAGGACGACGAATGTCCCAGACCGACGTCAAGGTCTCGGCCCTGCCGGACGCGCCCGACGCACCCGGAACCGTGCCGCCACGGCAATCCCGGGGCAATCGGCTCTACGCACTGGACGCGCTGCGCGTCATAGCCGCGCTCTCGGTGCTGATATTCCACTTCACCGGCGTGGACGCGGCGACCAAGGCGAACTGGGGCGTCAACCCCAAGGCGCTGTTCCCGTCGATCTTCCCGTACACCTCGTACGGCTCCTACGGTGTGCAGCTGTTCTTCATCATCAGCGGATTCGTCATCTGCCTGTCCGCCTGGAACCGCACTCCCGGCCAGTTCGTGCAGGCCCGGTTCCTGCGGCTCTTCCCCGCCTACTGGTTCTCCGTCGTCGTCGCCGTCGTCGTCTGGCGGGCGATGCCCGACGGTGCCCGCAAGGCCCCGAGCGTCAGCGACTCGCTCACCAACCTCACGATGTTCCAGGTGCCGCTCTCGGCCCGGCACCTCGTCGGCGCCTACTGGACGCTGTGGGTGGAGCTGACCTTCTACCTGATCTTCCTGGTCGTGCTCTGGAAGGGGCTCGACTACGTCCGCGTCTCGGTCTTCTGCTGGCTGTGGCTGCTCGCGAGCGTCCTGGTGCAGGAGGAGAAGGCGCCGCTGCTCGGCATCTTCGCGCAGCCGCTCAACACCGCGCTGTTCGTGTCCGGCATCGCGATGTACCTGATGTACCGGTTCGGTCCCGACCTCAAGCTGTGGGGGCTGCTGGGCGCGAGCTGGCTGGTGATGCAGAGCGACCTCGTCCAGCACGCGGACCATCTGCGGCACGACAAGGGCATGGACCGCTCCCCGTACGTCGCCCTCGCCCTCGTCACCGTCTTCTACCTGCTGGTTCTCGCCGTCGCGCTGCACAAGCTCGACCGGATCGGCTGGAAGTGGCTGTCCACGGCGGGCGCCCTGGTCTACCCGCTGTACCTGCTCCACGAGGAGCTGGGCTGGGCGATGATCCGCACCCTGTACGGGCACGTCGGGGCGTGGGCCACGCTGGCCATCACCACCGGGTCGCTGATCGTGCTGGCGTGGCTGGTCCACCGGTTCGTCGAGAAGCCGGCCCAGCGCTGGCTGCGCGACCGGCTGGACAAGGAGTCCCGGAAGCGCGCCGCGGCTGTCGAGGCCTGACCCGGGAGCCGAAAGGCCCCGCCGGGAGTCAGAAGACCCGCTGGGCAGAAAAGGGGGGGCGGGGGGACCACCCGGCCCCCCCGGCGGGGGGGGGGGGGGGGCGCAGACGCCCGCGGTGGGGACGCCGGCCATGTCGGGGTAAAGCGCGCCGGGGTTGGGGGACACCCACACCTACCCCAC
>NZ_JBEPBI010000206.1:0-14243 GCF_040299045.1 Streptomyces sp. NPDC001027 | reverse complement strand
CGACGGACAGCACGACTTCGACAGCACGAGGACCCCGAGACGCCATGAAAAAAGCATACAGATTTAGAGTCGCCATTTCAGGCGCATCACACTAGCCGAGCAAGATCAATCTCAGTGGCAACTTTCGGGACTGCAACTCACACCCGTTGTTCAGTGGGTTCATGCTCCGTTGCTCTGCGATCACAGGGTGGAGGTGGCCGCTTGCCCGTATTCCTCGTCGGTGAGGTGGTCGCCCCAGATCGCGGCCTGGCCCTGCTCGTCGGCTTCCTGCATGGCGACGTGCGCCATGAAGCGGTCAGCGGTCGCGCCGTGCCAGTGCTCTTCACCGGGCTCGATGTAGATGACGTCGCCGGGCAGCCGGATCTCGCGGACCTCCCCACCGCGGCTGGCGACGTAGCCGATCCCGTCGGTGACGTAGAGGGTTTGGCCCTTGGGGTGGGCGTGCCATGCGGTGCGGGCGCCGGGGGTGAACCGCACGTGAGCGCAGCCGATGGCGGACTGGTCGTCGGCGTTGCGGAGGCCGTCGACGTAGACAGTGCCGGTGAACCAGTTCTGAGGGTCGGTGGCGGTCTTGCCGCCGCTTCGAGTGAACTTCATGGTGTTGCTGCTCCTTTTCGTAGATGCCGAGGTGAGGCGCGTTCAGCCTGTTCGAGGTGCGATGGCTGGTCCCAACTCGGTCGGTCTTGCGGTCCCGGGGGATCAGTGGTTGTGGTGTCCGAGGGCGCCGCGTCGCCCGATCGTCCACAGCAGCAGCCCGGCGACCGAAAGGCCGATGCCGACACCAGTCACGGCGTGCCAACCGCCGGCGGTCCACAGCGGACCGACCAGGGCAGAGCCGATCGCGCCGGCGATGAAGTTGACCGCGATGACGGCCGTGTTGACTCGGGCGCGCCCTTCGGCGACAACGGCGAAGAGCCGCGCCGAGATGAGGACATTCATCGGGAAGATCGCGAAGTGCAGCAGCACGACGCTGACGATGATCAGCAGCAGGGAGTGCTGACCGAGGGCGGCAACGATCATCGTGATCAGGGCGAGGGCCCAGCCCGCGCCGGTGGCTGCCATGGACCAGCCGCGGTCGTGCAGCTTACCGGTATGTTGCGCGGCGACCGCGCCAAGGAGGCCGAACAGTCCGAGCATGCCGATGGTGAGCGGCGAGTACGAGAACGGCGCGTCGCTGAGCAGGAACGTAAGCGCGGTCCAGAACATCATGAACAGGCCGAACTGCAGGGCACTGAGCACTAGGTTCCAGCGCACCGCGCGGTGGCGACGCACCACGCTGCCCACCGACGCCAGCAGCGCCGGGTAACGCATCCGAGCAGGAGCCGGCAGCTCCGGGATCTTGCGGTAGGCGATAACGGTAAGCGCGGCGATGACGACCGCTGCGACAACGTAGATGGCACGCCAGCCGGCCACCTGTGCGACCAGGCCGCTGAGTGTCCGGGAGACGATGGTGCCAGCCAGGAAGCCGGTCATTACGGTCCCGACTATGCGGCCGCGGCTCGCATCGTCGGCCAGGTCTCCGGCCAGCGGTATGACGATCTGTCCGGCCACGGTGGTCAGGCCCAGCACAGCGAGAGCGCCAAGCAGCGCAGTGAAGGTCGGCGCCGCAGCACAGGCGAGCAGGGCGACCACTGACAGCGCCAGCATGAGCGGGATCAGCCGACGGCGGTTCGCGACATCCCCGAGCGGAACGATGAGCACAATGCCTACGGCGTAGCCGATCTGCGTCAACGTGACCAGCGTGCCGGCTGTTCCGGTCGAGACGCCCAAGTCGTTCGCGATCACCTTCAGCAGCGGCTGAGCCCAGTACAGGTTGCCAACCGCGAAGCCACCGATCATGGCGAACAGCAGAGTCAATCCCCTGGTCATACCGGGACGCGGCGCGCCCCCCTCAGCCCGTCCGCGCCTGGCGTGGTCCGGCGCCGTGCTTGGCGGCGTCGTGCCGTCGTGCGTCGAAGGCTGCTGGCCTGCGCGTGGCCCTTCATGAGTGTGTGCTTCTGACATCAATTCCATCTCCAACGTTGCCGTTGGTTACACCTTCGCACGAATGGCCGTCGATTGCAACGGCAACGTTGGAGTTGTACTCTTCGGTTATGGCTTGGGACACTGAGGGCACGAAACGCAAGATCCTGAACGCAGCCGCGACTGAGTTCGCTGCCTCCGGGCCCGACGGCACCACGATCGAGCGCATCGCCAAGCTCGCCGGTGTCAACAAGGAGCGCGTCTACAACTACTTCGGCAGCAAGCAGGGCTTGTTCTCGCACGTCCTGGCCGACCAACTGGCCACCGCCGCCATCGAGATCCCGGCGAACCCGACCGCCAACGACATCGGCGAGTTCGCCGGCCGCCTCTACGACTATCGCCGCAAGCACCCGGAGCTCGCCCGCCTCCTGCTCTGGGAGGGGCTGACCTTTGGGGCGGAGGTGCCCGGCGAGCAGTCACGCGGCGACTACTACGGCCGCAGCACCTCGGCTCTGTCCGACAGCCAGGCCGCGGGACAGGTCGATCCGGCTCTACCAGCCGACCTGCTGCACTTTCTCGTGCTCTCTGTGGCCGGCTACTGGGCCGTCCTACCGCAAGTGGCGCGCATGATTACCGGTGCCGATACTGACGACGCCGCGGAAGACAAGCGCCGCCGAGCCGGCGTCGTAGAAGCCGCGCGTCGGCTCGTTTTGCTCGCACAGTAGAGCGCGCGGAGGGAGACAGCCGTGGTGAAGCAGGGATCCGCCTGAAACCCCGTCAACCCGCCCTGACCAGCTGATCAGCACCTCCCGCACGCCGGGGGAACCTCACCGATACGCGCGCCGCTCGGGCTGCGGGGGCACTGCCTGCGAGACCGTCGACTCCCACGAGTCCGTGCTCGTCAGTGTGCGCGGTTTCCCTCACGGTGAGGCCGTCGGAGGGGGACCGCGCTCCTGCCGGCGCCCCAGTTGAGGAGGGCGAAGCCCAGGGCGAAACCCAGCATGGTGTACACGCCGCGGGGCCAGAAGATGTGGCTGCCGATGAACGACCAGCCTGAGGCGAGGAGCACAACCGTGCCGGGGATGATGCGGATGCCGTGCCAGGGGAACAGTGCAGCCGCCGTGGCCAGGACGGCGACGACAAGGGCGTAGGCACCGATCTGCCCGAGTGCTTGCCCAGTCTCGTAGAGCGGGCGTTTCAGCGGCCCCAGGTTCGCTTCCTCATCGGCGTGTCCGACCACGGTACCGGCGGCGATGCCCGCGACGGCGTCGAGCCCGGTGTAGAAGGCGGCGTAGGCGTAGGCAGCCACCCAGGCCACCACCGCGGCGATGCCGGCGAAGCCGCGGTGGGGCCACTGGCGCAGAGGCACCAGGAGCCCCACCGTGAGCAGCGGGAAGACCGGCAGGAGCACGATGTGCAACTGCTCCCAGTGGGAGGCCGCAGCCCGGGTCAGGCCGTGAGGGTGGACCAGGCCGGCCACGGCCAACAGCAGAGGCGCGGCCGTGACGAGACAGGTCCGCCGGAAGGTCGGCATACCGCGATCGTAGGCACGCAGACGCTCGGTCCGGACAGGCAAGGGGGCCGCGTAAGGGGTTCGTAAGATCCCCGGTTGTCCGGGCGGTCACGAGGACAGTGGTGCTGAAGGTGTGCCGACTCACTGTGCTTCTGCCGGTGGCACCGGCGCAGGTGCCGCAATATGGCCGGACGCGTTCGAACATCGGCCCGCCGGCCCGGCCCTGAAGCCTGGCACGGAGCAACTGACACAGGCATGGGCCCGCCTGCGGCGGTTGCCGCAGACAGGCCCGGGCGGTGGTTCAGCGTGTCACCGTCACTGGCACTCCTGACCGGTATTGATGCACTTGACCACGGTGTTCATCAGCTGCTCGTCGAAGACGTTGACGAAGTCTCCATGGTCGGTGATCGGCTTGTGCATCTGCTCCGGGAAGCCGTCCACCGCGTAGAGTGCGCTCGGCTGTCCGTTGCCGTTCAGGTTTGGTGCGTCCACGTCGTACACCAGGCGCTGCACCAGCTGCGGAATGGCCTGGAAGCCGTTCGGGCAGACACCAGTGTTCGGGTCGGCGAACGCGACGTGATCGCGGTGGTTGGCGCTGTCGGTGTTCTGGCCGTCCCAGCAGCTCTGGAACTTGGACGTGCGGACCACACTGCTGCCCTGAGGACAGACCGGATACTTGTCCGTCAGCTGCCGGTCCTCGAATCCCGTGCAGCTCCATGCAGCGTTCGCGTTGGCTGTTCCGTTGGTGAACGCCTTGGCGTCTCCGGTGATGATCCGCAGGGACTTGGGCATCGCCACGACTTTGCTGCTCGCATTGCCCTCGTACTCCAGGGTCACCTGCGAGGCCGTGAGGATCTTGCCGGCGTTGCCTTCCGCACCGCCGCCCTGCCGGTCGGCGTCGAACTCCTTCGTGCCGTCCTGCAAGCGGAGAACCGGCCAGTAGTAGGAGGATTTGTCCCCCTGGTCCTGGCAAGTGGTCTCACCGCCCGCGAAATCCTCGTTGTCGGCGAAGGCATCATTTGCCTGGTTTCCGACGTAGTCGTGGGTATGGTGCGCTCCATTGGCCACACCGGGCGCGACGATGACATTGTCGGTGTTGTACAGCTTGTTCGCGTTCACCCCGCAGTCGGTGGTGAACTTGCCGAGCGAGGCGTTCCGTTGCTTCTGAGGGCTGCTGACGTTGGGCTGGACGGTGGTGATGTCCACGAAGTCGGCGGCGACCGGACCGTTTCCGGCCTGCCCACCGTTGGCTGGGGCCTCTTGTCCGCCCCCTGCATCCTGGCCCTGGCCGTTCTGATTTTCGCCGCTCGCGCCGTCGTCGGCCTGGTTTCCGGAGGCGCGGAGCGTGCAGGCGGCGAGGGACTCCAGGTCCTGCGGCCGGTCGGCGGTACGGCCGATGGCGACCGCGATGCGGTCGATGGTCGCGGTCCGCCTGTCCTTCAGCGGGCCCATGATGGCGCTGTTGGCAAAGTTGCTGTCCTGCCGTATTGCCTGAGTCGAGTTCTGCAACCGCTGGTAGGCATCGGCGACTTGCTGGTCCAGCAGCGCAAGTTCCCTGTCGACTTCAGCCCTGGACTGGTCGGGCACCTGCCGCAGCCGGGTACCGACATCGGGGCAGTCGATCGTGGCGGCCCCCGCTGCCAGGGCTTGGTTCGCTTGATCCTGAGGCGAACTCCTGGTGGTGTTGCCACTCCCGCTCTCACCGGCCGAGGCATACACATTCGCCGCGATCAGCCCCCCTGCCCCCAGAGCGGTCGCCGCCACGGCGGCGATGGCCCGTCGGGCTGCCTTCGATCGCTTGCGTGTGTTCTGTCGCATGGGACTCCTCTGAGATCTCTGTTCAAGTGCCGCTTGAGTGCTGCTTGTGCTCACCGATGCCGTTTATGGGGTGTTGGTGCCGTTCGCGGGTGAGGCCCTGCCGCACTGCCCTGAACGACAGCCGGGACCGCGGGGTTGCCGCAGACGACGTCACGAGCGCACTGACGGCTGCGGCGGACTCAAGGTGCGCCGGGCAGGCCGAAGAAGAGAACGCCTCGACGGGCCTCGTGGCCGCCGCCCGCGTGGTGCACGTACTCACACTGATGACTCCTCAGAATCCTCACGTGCCGCCGCTGTACTACGACTTCGCAACCAGGGTTACGGATGGGACAGGCGGGGCGAGAGCAATCGGGTGCCACGTCAGGCTCTCGTAAGGTTCGCGGAGCAGGTCCTGCCCGCTCCCAAGGAGCGGGAACGCGCGCGACATGTCCCGCCGCGACCTCGTCGCCCGGATCTCGTACGCTCTGCATACCCCGCTCACCGGGCTGCGCGCCCTGCGCAAAGTCGTGTGACGGGGACGTGGCTGCTCTTGGCAACCTGAGCGCCAACTCACGTGGACGCCGGCGCCCGGCCAACGCCGCGGCACCGTTGAAGAGGCCCGCGAGGAGACCGTGTCGTCGGGCCACGCCTGGCCGGGGCAAGAGGAACCCCGTCACGCCGCAAGACCGCAAGGGTGGCCGGATCAACGAACGTTCCGGTCGGGGGGCGGAGCAACACCCCGTTTCACACCGCGGCTATGCCCTCCAAGCCGGACCCGGCGAAAGCGGGCAGCCCCTGTGGTGGTAGAGACCTTGGTGAGTGCGCCGCTCTTGCCCACAGGGAATCCCTCGACGGTGCCAGAGACTGCGTTTTGAACACAGACGAACCTGTCGTCGTTTCCGGTCACCGCGAGGTCGATCACGCCCTGGGAATTGGCCGATGGCGGAATGGCGACGCCGACGTCGTTGGTGAAGGCGAGCCTGCCGTGCTTGTCCATGCGGTATCCGGTGACCGTGGAGTTGCCAGTGTTGCCGCCGTAGAACGGGTGTGAGTAGTTGGGGTGCAGGAAATCCCGGTGGGATTGATCTCGGTCGGCTACTACACCGTTCTGTGGCCCAGCTGAGGTTCACGGAAAGATCGTCGAGCGGGTGCAGGTGCTGGCTACGATCCGCCTCGTGCCGGTGGAGTTTCTGGCTGATGAGCAGGCCTTTATCTGGACCTTTTGCGTTCATCTACTGCGTTGAGCTTGGTGTTCACCTTGCTGACAGTGTCAGGCATGAAGCGTTTTGGCGGATGTGCGAGTGCTGTCGCCGTGGAGCGGGAGGGTACGCGGACGATCTACTACGGTGCGCTGGGCTGAGACCACGCTTGCTGGATAGTGCTGTAGTCGATCACGGCGATACCTTCCTGTTGGAGGAGTGCGAGGGCCTCCGGCGATGTCAGGAACTCGTAGTCGGTTCGGCGGACGCGCCAACCGCTGTCGATCCTCTGCGCGTCCTGGCTGCCGAGGCTGGGATGCACCGCCCATTCGCTGAGCCCGGTCGGCAGGTCACACAGCAGCTGGGCGTATCGGAAGGACTTTCCGTCGATGTCGAGGGAGAAGCTGTCCAGGAATGGGTTGTCGGTGACCGGCAATCCCTGCTGTCGCATCTTCTTGCGTCCGGGGTCGAGCCAGACCCGCACGGCCAGGCCGTACTCGGCAGCCAGTGCCACGGTCAGGCCGAGGATGTCGTCGCGTCCGCCATCGGCCAGACAGTGGAAGTCCAGATGCGTCGGTGAGAGCCCGGCGTCGGCCACGGCGTTGATCTGTGCGCGGAACTCGACCTCGACCTCGTCGAGACGGGCTCGGGCGAGAAGTTCGGAACGCCCGGCGGGTGTAGGTATGAACAGCTCGCCTGCGTCGTCGAGCAGCGAGCGCACCTTCTCCTTTGCGGTCAGCGGCCCCCATCGGTAGTGGGGCGTGTCGCAGACCAGAGTGAGGTGGATCCCGAACGGGATCTCCGGCCGCTGGTGGAGCAGGTTCATGGCGTGCAGCGCCGAGGGACACGGGACCATCAGGCTGCATGAACTGGCGATGCCCTTCTCAACCGAGTCGACCACCGCGGTATTGATCGCTTCGTGCATCCCGAAGTCGTCGCAGTTGACGATGAGCACCCGGGCGTCGGGAGGGAAGCCCAGCAGCTCACTCGACTGGATCGAGGGCGCGGGCTCGAAGACATGTTCATCCATGGCTGAAGTGTGGTCCGCCGATGAGTAGTTGCGCGCTGGAATTTACGCGCCCGGCGGGATGCCCCGGCGGAGATCGCGGAGCTGGCCGAGGGCCACTGCAAGTTCATTGCGGAGCCGTTCGTTCTCCTCGTGCAGTTTGCGGTTGGCGTCCCGCAGTGCTCTCACTACCGTCTCGTGCGACTTGGTGGTGATTCGCTGCTGATCGGGCAGAGCGGGCCGCCCCGTGGTGGGCTGCTTGTCGGCGAGGTCGCGCAGTCTGGTGAGAAGTGGCGCCTGAGCCGCGTCGTAGAGGAAGGTCCGGGAGACCCCGGCCCGGGCCGCGACGCCAGCGACGATCACCGCTCCGCCGTCGCGTTCCAGGGCGTCCAGGACAGCGTGGACACGCTCGATGCAGGCGAGACGTCGCTGTTGTGCGGCTTCGGCCAGGTGCGCCGAGTTGTCAGCCCGCATCGGCGGTCCCCTCCGTTTCGTCGCGGCTTGCCCCGGCGTCGTTCGATGCTGGGGACAGCTCGTCGTTCTCCTGGTCGGTGATGCGCGTGATGACGTGCTCGACCGCGGCCGCCAACCGCTCGTTGACCTCGGCAGCTCGTGACCGGCCAGCTGCGGTGGCATCGGCCTGGAGCTCGCGCGTGCGGGCGAGGGTGTCGCGGTGAATCGGCAGGAACTGCCGATCGCTCTGGAAGTCCTGGCAGAAGTAGCAGCCATCAGCCGCAGTCTTCGGGCAGGGGCGTGAGATGTGCCGCCCGCACCAGCCGCCAGCCACCGCGTGAAGGCGGCGGCCGATCTTCTCGGCGAGCCACTCGACGCCAGACAGGTCGGCATCAGGGCGGACCTTGACGGCTTCGCCCTTGAGGTTGAAGCGCACCTCGTACTTCTCCTCGTACTCGCGGCGAAGGGTCTCGTCCGCGATGCGCGAGTAGTGCTCCTGCATCTCCCAGGAGGTATGGCCCAGGATCTCGCGGATGGTGCGGCCGGACACGCCCGCGTTCGCCATGCGTGTGCCCAGCGTGTGCCGGAACTGATGCCAGTTGACGGTCGCACGGTCGCCGTTGGCGTCGATGAGCTGGATGCGCTGCAACCAGGCATCGAAGCGGGTGTCGGCCGTGCCGTAGGGCATCGGGTACTTCCCGTCCGGGTTGCCGCTGACCTTCGGGAACAGCCACCGGCACGCGTCGCCGAACCGTTCCCGGACCCGGCCGTGCTGCTCTCGAACCGCGTCCACCACCACTCGCGAAGCGGGGATCGCCCGGAAGCTCTTGTCCTTGCTCTTGTAGTGGACCAGGGCCCAGCGGCCGGACGGCGTCTTCTTCAGGCAGTCGGTCTTAAGGATCAGTGCTTCGCTGATGCGCAGGCCCTCGTCCCGGCAGATCAACACCAGGGCACGAGTCTCCGGATCGAGCAGGGCCAGGTTCTCCTCGGACTCGATTTGCTCCATCAGATGTTCGTCGATGAAGTTGGCCTTCAACCCGCGGGGCCGCGGGTACTCGTCCCGGTGGATGCGGGCGTCGGGCGGCAGCATGGGCTGCCAGTGGTAGCGGCGCCACGTTTCGAGCAGCGTGGCCACCACGGACAGCAGGCGGCTGCGGCTGCTCGGGGTCAGCGGCTGCCCGCAGTACGCGCCCTTCTTCTCCACGGTCCTGCGGCCGACCCAGCCGATGTAGGACTCCAGCAATGGCCGGTCCAGGACGGCCGGATCGTGCTGCTGGTCCGGACGGGCTTCCGCGATGAACCGGGAGAACTGGACGAAGTCGTTGAGGTTGCGCGCTGCCGTCCGCAGTTCCGTCCGGGCGAGCCGCAGCCGCAGGTAGCGCTTGACCGTCTCCCGCAGCCAGGGCTGGGTGATGCCGGTGAAGTCCAGCGGGGCGACCCGCTGGCGTTCTTCGACGCTGAAGCCGAGCCGGTCCGGGCGCCACACATCCCTGTCCCACTCCTCGGCGGGGCCGTCGAGGTCGCCAAGGGCCTCCAGCAGGTCTGTGAAGAGTTGGCGGACGGTGGTGTGGTAGAGGGACAGCTGACCCCAATGCTGTGCCGTGCGGTCGCGTACGGAGGTGACGCCTTCGGCGATGACGGTGTTCACCGCGCGGACCCAGGCGCTGGGGATCACCTTCGAGCGGCGCTGGTCGGTGCGGATCTGAAGCAGGTACTGGAACTCCAGCGCGGCCAGCGGTGGCAGTCCTGCGACGGAGAACCGGGGGATGTTGCGCCGCTCCAGCTCGGCAGGGAACTCTGCAAGCGGAGGTCGGCCGATCTTCGCCCAGCGGTAGTGGTGGCCGTCGCACAGCTGGTGGCGGCTGATGCCGTAGCCGCAGGCAGGGAAGCTGCACGGCCCCACGGCCGGGCGATCGAGGACCGGAGCCGCGGCTGCGTACTCGGTGACGCCGATGCGCCGGCCACGCGAGTGCAGGCCGTTCCAGTCGGCAAGGTGCAGGTCACACAGGCGTGACACGCCGCCGGAATAGGGGCATCCGCCGACCCTGCAGGAAGCCACGTCCAGGCTCAGCCCGGCCGGCCAGTTCGCCGGGTCCGCAATCCATGCCTCGCGGTCCGGTCGGCCGGCCCTCCGCCAGGCCACGTCGTGCTCGGCGCACAACCCCCGCGAGGCGTTCTTCCGCAGACAGGTGCTGACCCTGCATGGAGTCGGGGCGAGGAAGTGCCCGGCGCGCGGCATGAAGCATTCGACACGGAACTCGGTGCGCACCACCCTCAGAAGGGCCGCGACCTGTGGGTCTCCGGGGAACGAGACGACGGCGGCCATCCCACCGTCGGCGCTCACCGCGAGCCCCGGAAGCCGACACGGTCCAGCTCCTCGGCGAGGTCGTCGACGTCGAGGTGCCCGTAGATCTCGGCCGTGGTGCGGACCGAGCCATGCGTGAGCAACTCGCTCGCCACCTCCAGCCGGACGCCCGCCCGCAGGAGCGCAGTCGCGTGGGTGTGCCTGAATTGATGTGGGTGAAAGTCGATGCCCGTGCGCCGCCGCAGCCGCTTGACCAGGCTCATCGCCGCCCAGTAACCCATCGGCGTGCCGACCACGCCGTTCCACAGGTTCACAAACACGTAGTCGCAGTCCAACTCGCCGTACTCGGCAAACAGGTAGTCGGTGTAGAGGTCGAGCAGCGTGCACCGGACCGGGATCTCCTTCGGGTCGCGACTTTTACCCCGCGCCCGGTTGGCGTTGTCCTCGCGCGGCCGCAAGGTGAGCGTCTGCCGGTCGGTATTGATGTCCTGGTGGCGAAGCCCCAGCGCCTGGCCGATCCGGCAGCCCGTCTCGAACATCAAGGCCATCAGCAGCCGGTCGCGAACCCGGTCGCAGGCGTCCAGGATCTGCTGGACCTCGGCGTCAGTCAGCGTCGGCGGTCGGCGCTTGGTCTGCTTCAGCCGTGTCGGCCGATGGACGACCTGCCGCTCAGCGATCCCCGCGAGGAAGCCGCCGTGGTCACCGATCGAGGTCGCCCGGCGGTGAGTCAGCTGAGCACCCATGCCGACACCGCGGCGGGCGAGGAACTCGTAGAACATGTAGACGCTGTTCAGCGCACGGTTCACTGTCGATGCCTCCCGCGCCGGGCCGCTGTCCGTGTCCGCCAAGCGCAGACGGCCAGGCTGGACGGGGCGCCGCAGCCAGCCGGCGAACTGGTCCACGTGCTCAGGAGACGCGGTCAGCGGATTGAGGCCCAGGAGATGCAGGAAGACCAGCCACGCCTTCAGGTCGAAGGCGCGCGCCCGCAGCGTGTTCGGCGAGTGCTCCCGGTCGGTGCACAGTGCCAGGTAGTCGTCCACCATCTCGACGACCCTCCCGTCGCCGTCCACGACCGTGTACGTCTCCCGACTCGCTCCCGTCCCCACGACCCGACGCACGTACATCCCGATCTCCCCACCCGCTGGCTACTCGGATGGGGTAACGACTGTCACGGACAACGGTCACGACTAACTGTCAGCCACGAGGCTGCGAGACTTCGCCGATCCCTCGTGGCGAACGTCCCTGACACTTCTGGCCTGCGTACAGATAAAGTCCGAGGCGTACGGGACTTTCTCCCAGGCGCCCACGCGCCCGGAGCTGGAGCGGTTCTGCTCCTCGATGACGACGACCGTGACCTGATCGCGCTGCGGCGTACGGACGCGCACCGGCTGGGCATGGCGGTGCAGATCTGCACGGTCCGCTACATCGGCCGGTTCCGCTGGCGGTGCCGTGGGAAGTCGTGGAGTGCCTGGCCGGGCAGCAACGCGTCGCGGATCGCGGAGAGCCACAGCGGGCCCTCACCGGTCGAGATCATGGTGAGGTCGGTGACCCACAGCCGGTTCGGGGCCTTCGCACTGAAGTCGCGCTCGACCAGGTCCGGGGCCAGCGTGGCCTTGGGGTCGCGGCGCGTGAAGCCGCTCCGGCGTGGGCTGATGCCCGCGAGGTCGGCCTCGCGCATGAGGCGCTCGACGCGTTTGCGCCCGACGTGGACGCCCTCGCGCTTGAGGACGGCGTGCACACGCGGCGAGCCGTAGACGCCGCCGGAGTCGGCGTGGATCTCCTTGATCTGCTCGGTGAGTTCGGCGTCGCGGCGCACCCGTTCGCACGGCTCCTGTTCGGCGCGGCGCCACCGGTAGTACGTGGAGGAGGCGATGTGCAGTTCCCGAAGTACGCACTCGACCCCCAGGCGGGGATGCTCGTCGACGAGCGCCGTCACCTGGGCCGGGTCGGGTCGAGCTGCGCCGCGAAAAACGCCGACGCCGTCCGCAGGACATCGTTGGCCCGCTTGAGCTGGACGTTCTCCTTGCGCAGGGCCACCAGCTCGGCCCGCTCGTCGGTGGTGAGCCGGTCGTCACGCTCGCCGGCATCCGCCTCGGCCTGCCGGATCCAGCCGCGCAGGGCCTCCGGGTGCACGCCGAGATCCACCGCGAGCTTCTTGATCTGCGGCTTCGGGTCGGACGTCCGGTACATCCGCACCGCACGCTCACGCAACTCCAGCGAGTACTTCCTGGGGGCAGCCATGGTCGATGTTCCTCTCATGAGAACCATCTGACCCTCTGTCAACACACTCCGCATCTCGGGGAAGCTCACCTGGACGAACGCGCTGCGGTGTGTCCCGCGGCCGTTGCCCGGACGGCCGAAGGCGGCCTCGTTGGCTTCGCTGTCCGCGACGTCCCAGCAGGTTCCGTCCATGGCCAGCAGCCGCAGGCCCCGCCAGAACGCGCCCGGCGTCGCTTCGGTGGCCATCGGCTTGGCAGTCGTGGCGAACAGCACCCGCAGCGGCTCCGACCCCAGCCGGTCCCTGGCCCGAAACAGCGAGGACTTCGCCGGAACGTGCCAGTTGCCCAACAGCCCCGCGCCCCGCAGACCCTCGACCAGGTGCCGCATTACTTCCAGATACGGCGCAGGAGAGAACAGGGCCAGCCCCAGCACGAAATACACCACCAGCCGTGCCGGAAGCAGCCGCTTACGCCGCTCCACACGCCCGCACGCGGCCACCACCCGATCCACCAACCCAGGCGGATACACCCAGGTCAACAGGCCAAGACCCGATAACTCAGACACACTCGCAGCCACCCGAAACACCCCCGGGCCCGCCCCGCCAAGCAGCCTACGCCCAGCCAGCGATAAGACAACGGCATTGCCCCTAGACCTGCTGCACGCGGAAGGAGTCAGCCCCAGCGAACTCAAGCGCCTGAACGCGCCGATCGGCCTGGACATCGGCGCCGCCACCCCGCAGGAGACCGCCATCTCGATCACCGCGGAGATCATCGCTCACATCCGGGGCCGTCCCGGCATGCCACTCGTGGACAGCAGCGGCCCCATCCACCCCCGTACGTCCTACTGAGGGACCAGCTTCAGGGTGGCCGCCCGCGCGGCGTCCGCGACCATGGGATCCACGTAACGGGCCCCGTAGCGGCCGTACTTGCTGCGGTAGGCGGCGTCGATCCGGTCGCCCAGCGCCGGATCGGGCTCGTCGGCGAAGGCGACGTCCCTGTGCACTCCGCCCGCAGAGATGCGCCCCTCGTGCTGCTGTTGCGTGGCGCGGAACCAGACGCCGGTGCGGCCACGGTGCGCACGGACGTACAGGTCGTCGCCGACCCGGACCACCCAGATCGGCGTCGGGGACCGGTGGGTGCCGTCCGCGCGCAGCGGCACGATCTCCAGTTCGTCGGCGTTCTCCACGCGGGACAGTTCCTGGGAGCTCCAGCCTGTCATGCTCATCATTCCTTTCTTGTCTTGGTCTCGGGCTCCAGGTCAAGCAGCGACCGGAGCACCACGCGGGGCATCGGCCGGCAGCTGCGCCAGAGCCAGCAGACGACGGCTTGAGCGGCTACCGGGCTGTGCGGTCCAGCTGACCAACCGCTGGTCCGGATCGATGGTGCTGGCCAGCGTGCTGCTTTCCAGTTCCAGCGTTCCCGCGACGGGGTGCCGCATGGTGGTGCCGCCGCACCTCGACCGCTACGTGATACGACGACCACCACTCACGGAAGGCGGCATCGCGTTCAGCGAGTTCACCGACCAGGGCCTGCAGGCGCGCACTGCCGACGTTGGCCGACGCTTCCATGCGTAGCTGCGCGACCGCCTGCCGGGCTACGTCTTCCCAGTCGGCGTGGACCTTCCGCATCCGCGGATCCAGGAAGATCATCCGCACCCAGTTACGTTCGCATCGCGGAATCCTCTCGAAGTCGGTGTGAAGTTTCCCCGTGATCTCGGACACGGTTCTGTTATGCCGCGAGGGTCTGATCCTGTTGGTAGCGCAGGCGCGCCTCGTGGGGCGTGAGGTAG
>NZ_JBEPBI010000205.1:0-14323 GCF_040299045.1 Streptomyces sp. NPDC001027 | reverse complement strand
GGTCCGCGTCGCGGGCGTGCCCGGCGCGGACCGCTCGACGGCGGACGGGTACGACGATGAGGAGTTCCGCGGGCTCAGGCGGGCCCGCCCGGTCTGGCCGCGCGGCGTCGAGGGGCTGTGGCTGGCGGCGCAGGAGTATCGCGCCGCTCAGGAAGAGGGGGCGGATCCCGTCCTCGCGGTCATGTGCGCGACGGGGTACAGCAGGCGCCGATCACTGCGGCTGATCGCCAGGGCGCGCGACGCCGGATACCTGACGCCGCGTCACGCCCGTCGCTGACCCGTCCCGTCGGGTCGCCGAAGGTCCCTCCCTGCGAACGCCCTTCCTTGCGAACGGCCGTCCCTGCGAACGAACTTGACGGCCGGAGAGCTCAACGCCTCGGGACTCCGGGATGCCAGGCGTCCGGAGGGTGTCAGCGCATCCCGTTCATCCGCGTGATCTCGCTCGTCTGCTGCGCGATCACGTCGTCCGCCATCTCCTCGACCCGTACGTTGTTGCCCTGCGCCTTGACGTCCGCGGCCATCGTGAGCGCGCCCTCGTGGTGAGTGATCATCAGGGTGAGGAAGAGCGTGTCGAACGCCTTGCCGCGGGCCGCCCGCAAAGCGGTCAGCTGGGCCGCGGTCGCCATGCCGGGCATCGCCGTGTGGGCGTGCCCGCCGCCCGTCGTCTTTTGGCCATGAGTGGTGAGCCAGGCCTCCATGGCCTTGATCTCGGGCCCCTGCGCCGCGGAGATGCGCAGGGCGAGGCGTTTGACGTCCCCGGATGCGGCGCGGTCCGGCACGAGTGCGGTCATCTCCAGGGCCTGGGCGTGGTGTTCGATCATCTTCCGTGTGTAGGACACGTCGGCCGAGTTGGGTGTGTCGTCGTCGGCGCGCTGCTCGGCCGCGTCCTGTGCCGAAAGGGTGCGGTTGGCCTCGCCCGGCCTGCCTGGCGCGATCACCGAAGGGCCGCTCACCGCGCCTGACCCGGCGTCCGTCCCCGAGTCACAGCCGGCGAGCGCCAGGGCGAGGAGCAACGAGGCTGACGCGAGGGGCACGCGGCGGACGAGCACAACGACCTCCTGGGGCAGGCGAGTCGAGGGCGGGTCCGCCCTCGTCCGAATTCATGCACCGCCGACAGCACCGCCAACCGATTCATTCATGACGAGTGCATTGCCGACCCTTGATATGTGCATGATGAAGACGATACTTCGGAGCACCGTGAACCGTTCCTTCGCGAACGGCAACTAGGGAGGATGCAGTGACCCTGTCGAACGATCCTCGAACACGACGCAGACGGTGGAAAGCCGCCGCCGCCTGCACCGGGCTCCTGGCCGCGCTGCTGACAGCGGTCCCGGCCGCCGCGACCCCCGACCCGGGGGACGGCCCCGCCGCCGGACGGGAGGTGAACCGCGACGCCCGGACCCAGGCGAGCGCCGCGATCGCCGCCGGCGAGATACCCGGGCAGGACGAGATCGTCCACTCCGACAACGTCCAGCACCTGACGAACATCCCCAAGGACGTGCTGCCGGGCACCAATTCGGACCTGGCCTTCCAGGGCCGGTACGCCTTCGCCGGCAACTACGACGGCTTCCGCATCTTCGACATCGGCAACCCGAAGGCGCCGAAGACCGTGGCCCAGGTGCTCTGCCCCGGCTCGCAGAACGACGTCTCCGTCTCGGGCGACCTGCTCTTCCTGTCGACCGACTCCTCGCGCAGCGACAGCAGTTGCAACAGCACCACGCAGCCGGTCACGGAGAAGTCCTCGTGGGAGGGCATGAAGGTCTTCGACATCAGCGACAAGAAGAACCCGAAGTACGTCGCCGCCGTCGAGACCGCGTGCGGTTCGCACACCCACACCCTGGTGCCCGAGCGCAAGAACGTCTACATCTACGTCTCCTCGTACTCGCCCAACGCCGCCTACCCCGACTGTCAGCCCCCGCACGACGGCATCTCCGTCATCAAGGTGCCGCGCAACGCGCCCGAGAAGGCGGCGGTCGTCGGCTTCCCCGTGCTGTTCCCGGGCGAGGGCCCGGACGGCGGAGGCAACCCGGGCGGTCCGACGAACCCCGGGGTCTCCAAGACGACCGGCTGCCACGACATCACCGTGCTGCCGGACAAGGACCTCGCGGCCGGCGCCTGCATGGGCGACGGCATCCTGATGTCCATCAGGGACCCGGAGCACCCGAAGGTCATCGACCGGGTCCAGGACAACGTCAACTTCGCCTTCTGGCACTCGGCCACCTTCAACCAGAAGGCGAACAAGGTCGTCTTCACCGATGAGCTGGGCGGCGGAGGCGCGGCCACCTGCGACGCGGCGACCGGTCCCACCCGCGGCGCCGACGGCATCTACGACATCACCGGCAAGGGCGACAAGCGCAAGCTCGTCTTCCGCAGCTACTACAAGATCCCGCGCCATCAGGCGGCCACCGAGAACTGCGTCGCCCACAACGGCTCGCTGATCCCGGTCAAGGGCAAGGACCTCATGGTCCAGGCCTGGTACCAGGGAGGCGTCTCCGTCTGGGACTTCACCGACTCGGCGAAGCCCACGGAGATCGCCTACTTCGAGCGCGGCCCGCTGAGCACCACGACCCTGCAGACCGGCGGCGCGTGGTCGGCGTACTACTACAACGGCTACATCTACTCGAACGACATCGCCAAGGGCTTCGACGTGCTCAAGCTCAGCGACCGGCGCACCGATCCGGCCGGGCGCGTCCATCTGCGCGAGCTCAACGTCCAGACGCAGCCGGACTACTTCGACTGATCGCCGGACGGCGGGCCGGTCGCGAAGAACCGCGACAGATCGGCGCCGCACCCCCCGCCGGGCGCCTCGGCGTCCGGCGGGGTCCCCAGCTCCCAGTCGAGCCGGTAGCGCGCGAACAGCTCGGCGCGCAGCGTCGTCAGCGGCAGGGGCACGTTGGGCAGGACCATCGCGTAGACGGCGCCCATCAACTGGGAGCGCAGCATCGGGTAGTCGTGGTCGAGGTCCTGCGCCCCGTGCCGCACCGCGGTCTCCCGCAGCAGCTCGGCCAGCCGCTGCTGCTCCGGACACTGCACGAATCCCTCGGCCTGCAGCAGCCCCGCCATGTGCTGGCGCATCAGCACGGTACGGTCCTGGGCCAGCCCGAGGATCGCGTCGATGGCCCGCGCCATCCGCTCCCGGCCGTCCTCGGTGCGCGGCTCGCGCTCCAGCGCCTCTTCCAGCGTCCGGTGCATGAGCCGGTGCACCGCCGACTGCACCAGCTGCCGCTTGCCGGGGAAGTAGTACGACACCAGACCGCGCGCCGCGCCGGCCCGGTCCGCGATGTCGCCGAGCGTGGTCGCCTCGTAACCGCGCTCGCCCACCAGCTCCACAGCCGCCTGCAGCAGCCGCTCCCGGGAACGACGCCGCAATTCTTCATTGACCGAGGCGCTGCGCGGGGACATCCTGTAACTCCCGTGTTGACTGGCTGCCAGCCAACTATACTCAGGGGGTCCCGGTCGCTCCGGCGGAGCGCACCGGGTCGGCGCCTGCTCTGGGCGACGCGGGGGATCGTCCAGAGCGGGCGCACATGCGCCTGACGGCGTCGTCCGCCGCCGCTGTCGCAGGCGTCCGACGCCGTCGTGCGGCGGTCAGCCCAGGAGGTCCAGCACCGGGCGCAGCCCGTCCGGACGCTCGGCCGCCGGCAGATGATCCACGAAGTGCACCGCGCAGCCAAGCGCCGCGGCGCCGCCGTCCGCCCGCCGGTCGTCGCCCACCATCAGCGTGCTGCGGGGATCGGCGCCCAGCGCCTCGCACGCGACCGTGAACAGCCGCGGGTCCGGCTTCTGCACACCGTGCTCGTACGACAGCACGTACGCGTCGACGTACCGGTCGAGACCGTGCGCGCGGAACACCGGGCGCAGATCCCAGCCGATGTTGCTGACGATCCCGACCCGGGACCCGCGCTCGCGCAGGCCGCTCAGCACCTCGCGCGCGTCGGGGTACGGAGACCAGGCCGCCGGCGTCCTGTGCCGCTCGTACAGGGCGTCGTGCAGTGCAGGGTCCGGCAGCGTCACCTGACGTGACAGGCCCGTGTACGCGGCCCGGTGCAGCTCGGCGCTCCGGTCCCGGACCTGCCACACTTCGGCCAGCTCCTCGGGCAGGCGGAGCGGGGCGGCTCCGCTCGGCAGGGCGCCCGCCGCCTCCAACGCCCGTGCCTTCGCGGCGAGTTCCGGTTCGGTGAGCACGATGTCCGCGGCGTCGAGCACGGCGCGGAGCCACCGTTCGGTGGACTCGATGCGGAAGAGGGTCCCGGAGAAGTCGAACAGCACGGTGGTCATCAGGCGATTCTAGGAAGCCCGTACGGGGGACGGCTGTTCAGGAAACGGGCAGTGACCGGTGGACTGGTTGCTGACCTCGTGCACCCGCGGCCCGCTCGGAGCGCGACGGAAGGAGATCTCGCCCGCGCCGAGCACGTCCTCACCGTCGGCGCAGGCCACGTGCTCACTGCGGCGGGGCGCGAGCCGCAGCAGCCCGTCGAGTCCGACGACATACGTGAACGGCTCCCCGCCGTACTCCGCGGCCGCGCCGCCGTCCCGTCCCGCCGCCCTGTCCCGGTCCGCCGCCCCGTCCAGGTCCGCGGCGCTGCGGATCACCCGGCCGCCGGCCCCGCGGACGACCGTCCGGCGCAGGTCCGGCGGGCCCACGGAGGCGTACCGCCGTCCCGGCGCCGTCACGGCCGCCACCGCAGCTGTACCGCGATCGCCAGCGCCACCAGCGCCGCCCCGAGCAGCCAGCCGCCCAGCACGTCCGAGGGCCAGTGCACGCCCAGCCAGATCCGGGTGAGCCCCACCCCCGCGACGGACAGCGCCGCCACGGCCAGCGACGCCCGCCACAGCACGCGGCCGACGCCCCGCCGGTGCAGCAGCCACAGCAGCAGCCCGAGGACGACGGTGGCGGTCAGGGCGTGGCCCGAGGGGTACGCCGCGTAGTGGGCGGAGTCGACCGGGTCGGGCCAGACCGGCCGGGCGCGGCCCACAGCGGCCTTGAGGCCCTGCTGGAGCGCTGTGCCCACGGCGGCCGTGACGACCAGCCATCCCGCCGTCCACCAGTCCCCGTGCCGCCGCACCAGCCACACCGCCACGGCAGCCCCCAGCAGTCGCATCGTCACCGGATCCCAGACCCAGTCGGTGAGAATGCGGCAGGCCTGTGTGACGTCGGGGTCGGCCACCGCCCAGCGATGCGTGGTGCGCGACACGTCGCCGTCGGCGGACATCAGGGGACGCCACTCGACGGCGACCAGCACGAGCAACAGCACGGAGCACAGCCCCAGGGCCGCCGCGGCGCCGAGGAACGTGTGCCGGGCAGCGGGACGGGGCGGGGAGTCGAGGGGCGCATGGTGCATATACAGATCCTCGCCGACCCGTGGGAACGGAAACCCGTGCGGGGTGGACGACATGGAGCCCGGACGGACCGACCCTGGGGGAGGGGCCCGGCTCAGGGACCCACACCGCGGCGCCCAGCCAGGGAGAGAGGTCCCCACCGCGGCCCGCCTCGGGAGCGCGCCTTCGCCGTCGAGCGGATCACATCGCCATCAGCATCGCGAGCATGCCGATCCCCATGGACAGCCGGCACGCCCGGACGACTTCGGGACGGTCGCTCCAGGAGACGGCGGACGTGCCCGCCCCGGCCGCGGGGAGCAGCCGGACCCCCGACACGAGGACGTACCCGGCGAAGTACAGCACCAGCACGCCCGTCAGCAGCGGTACCCCCGCGCCCTCGTGCTGGTGCGCGTGCGCCGGGGCGGGGGAGGCGGCCATCGCGGCGGCCATGTACACCATGGCCCCGGCGCCGACCACGTGATGGAGGTGGCAGGCGCCCGCCCGGGCCGCCCACAGCGCCCGCAGAGCGGCCGTGCCGAAGACCACGGTGTACACGGGCCAGGCCCAGGCCGGGGGGCTGAACACGGCCGACGGCACGGCCATCGCGGCCATCCCGAAGCCCATCAGGGCCTCGCCGCCCGCGGCCCGGCGCTGCTCCTCGACGCTGCTGCGCATCCGCAGCAGGCAATAGACCCCGGTCGCCGCACACAGCGCCACCAGCAGCCAGCCGGGCGAAGCCGGTCCGTGCACGCGCACCTCCCCGCTCGACGTCGGCAGTCACCGAATGCGATGCCCGCGCAACGCAGCGCGCACGCGGGCGCAAGGAGGTACACGGGGAGCGTCGGGCGGAGCACGAGAACCGTCGTGTCGCCGACGGTCCTGGTCATCGCCTCGTCGCCGAGGTCGCAACGGGTCGAGCTGCGGCCGTCGTGGACGCCGCGTCGGGCGAGCGGTGGCAGTGAGCGCCGGCCGAGGAGCGGGTCGTGACGGCCGAGCAGTCCGGACGCCGTACGCTCGCGGCGACGGTACGGCGCCAGGGGCTTCCCCTGGACCGGGACGCGAAGGCGAGAGCGGAGGACGTACGCGGATGACGGGGAAGCAGGGGCGTGCAGCGGCCGGGGACGGAACACCGGGAGGGCCCTCGACCGGGAAAGCGCCGCGGCGGCCCCGCGCAGCCGGCGCCACGTCCACTCCCGAGGACCGAGGGGGCGGCGGCGACCGGTCGGATCGGTCGTGCGGCGACACGGAAGCCGGGAACGGGGACGGAACCGGAAACGGTGTCCCCGAGGGGAGGACCGACACGGTGTCGGCCGTCGTGCGGCAGTGGCAGACCGTCCGCCCGGACCTGGACACGGGACCCATCGAGATCATCGGCCGCGTCAACCGCTGCGCCGCCCTCCTCCAGCAGGCCGAGGACGCGCCTCTGCGGCGGGCCGGACTGAGCCGCCCCGAGTTCGACCTGCTCGGCGCTTTGCGCCGCAAGGACCACGAACTGACCCCCGGTGACCTGGCCCGCGAGACCTTCTCGTCCGGCGCGGCCGTTGCCAAGCGCCTCAAGCAGCTCACCGAACGCGGCCTGGTGGAGCGCCGGGGCGACACCCGCGACCGGCGCGTCGCGCACCTGCGGCTCTCCGACGCCGGCCGGGAGCTCATCGACGGCGTCCTGCCCGAACAGCTCGCCTACGAGAGCGCCGCGCTGTCCGCCATGGACGACGGGCGACAGGGCGAACTGGCCGATCTGCTGGGGGAGTTGCTCAGCAGGCTGGAGGGGCAGATGCGGTCGCTGGGCGTGTGAGCGCGGCTACGGAACCCGCGTCGGCGGATGTTCGGTGACGACCCCCGGTCCCGGGACCGGGGGCCAGACGGGTGCCGTGCCCGCCCGCTCCCGCCCGGACAGTGGCCGGGCCGGCGGCCCGGGACAGCGGCCCCCCACAAGCGTTCATCTGTCGTGTCCGGCGCGGTACACGCCGAACACCGCGCCCTGGGGGTCGCGCAGCACGGCGATCCGCGGGCCGTCCGGCACGGCGGTCGGCTCCATGAGAGCGGCGCCGCCCGCCCCGACGGCGGTCCGCGCGGCGACGTCCACGTCGGCGACCGCGAAGTACGGCAGCCAGTGCGGGGGCGCCTCGGGCGGGAACCTGTCGTCCATCCTGATCATGCCGCCGAAGTCCGCTCCGCCGACGCCCCACTGCAGGTAGTTCTCGGACGAGTGGACCGTCCAGCCGAAGACCGTGGTGTAGAAGGTCTCCGCCCGGTCGGGATCGCGGGTCAGCAACTCGACCCAGCCGAGCGAGCCGGGCGCGTTGAACAGGCCGGCGCCCGGGAAGGACCGCGCCTGCCACAGCTGGAACGCGGCCCCGGAGGGGTCGAGGACGACCGCGAACCGGCCCACGTCGAAGACGTCCGTCGGCTCGGTCAGCACTGCGCCGCCGGCCTCCGTGGCCAGCCGGGCGCTGACGTCCGCGTCGGTCACGGCGAACGACACGCTCCAGGCGCAGGGCTGGGCCTCCTGGTGGCGGGGGCTGAGCGCGGCCACGGCCGCGTCGCCGAGGTGGGCGACCGAGTAACCGCCGGCCTCCTGCCGCGGATCCGTCTCCGCGCGCCAGCCGAACAGCTCCGCGTAGAACCGCTTCGCCGCTTCCGGGTCACCGGTCCCCAGCTCAACCCAGCAGGGCCCGCCCGGCACGGGCGCGTCGAGCTTCATGGCGTTCCTCCGAAAGGTCACCCCCTCAGCACGCTATGCCCCGCCCGGCCGCACGGCATCCGCTGACCCCCTCGCCCCAGCCGCCGGCGACGGACCAGCCCCGACGGCTCCGGGAGCCCGGCGCCGCTCGGACCCCGACGCCCGACCGGACCCTCCCTCGCCGCGCACGGCGACCGACGGCAGTGACCCGGCAGCGGCCCCGCCGTGCCAGGAAGCCGGTCCGGCCCCTCGCCGGGCCTCTCAGAGGCCCGGCCGGTACCGCATCGGGTGGTCCGCCGGCACCTCCACGAGCACGATCGGGGTCCCGTCCGGGTCCGCGATCCACATCTCGATCAGACCCCAGGGCTCCTTCACCGGCGGACGCGCGATCTCGACGCCCTTCGACCGCAGCTCGTCGTGCGCCGCCGCGGCGTCCGCCACCTGAAGCCACAGGCGCACGGGAGCGGTCGCGCGCTCGGCCGGCGCCGAAGGGTCCTCGGCGCGGCCCGATAGCTCCAGGTGGCCGCCGCCGAGGAAGTAGACGGTCCCGCGGTCCGGACCCGTGCCGAACTCACGGCAGACGGCCAGACCCAGCTGCTCCCCGTAGAAGACGCGGGAACGCTCGGGATCGGCCGGTCGAAGCAGGGTCCTGCTGCTCAGTACGTGCACCATGCGGCGGCAGCCTAGCCGCCCGGGGTTAGGCTCGGGCGAGCCCCAGCCCGTGTCAGAGACCGGAGACCGCCCGCATGGACACCGCAGCCACCGACCTCGTCTTCCGCACCGCCACCGACGCCGACGTCGACGAGCTGGTCGCGCTCATCGAGTCCGCCTACCGCGGCGACTCCAGCCGGGCCGGGTGGACGACGGAGGCGGACATCCTCGACGGGCGGCGCACCGACCCCGAAGGCGTGCGAGCGGTCGTCGCGGCGACGGACAGCCGGCTGCTCACCGTGGAGCAGGACGGCCGCATCGTCGCCTGCTGCCAGCTGGCCCACCGAGGTGACCACGCCTATTTCGGCATGTTCGCCGTGAGCCCCACGGAGCAGGGCGCCGGCCTCGGCAGGACGGTCATGGCGGAGGCCGAGCGGCAGGCCCGCGAGGACTGGGGCGTCGGCGAGATGCAGATGACGGTGATCTCCGTGCGCGAGGACCTCATCGCCTGGTACGAGCGGCGCGGCTACCGCCGAACCGGACGCATGACCCCCTTCCCGTACGGCGACGAGCGCTTCGGCATTCCGCGGCGCGCCGACCTGCAGTTCGAGCTGCTGGTCAAGCCGCTGGTCTGAGCACGCCCTCGGCGCGGGCTCAGCCGGCGGCCTGCGCTCAGGCGGCGGCCTGCGCTCAGGCGGTGAACCGGCCGGTGCGCCTGATGTCGGGATAGTCGGTGGTCGCGCCGTCCAGCTCCAGAGCGCGCACCAGGCGCAACTGCTCCTGTGTGTTCACCACCCAGCCGATGATCCGCAGATCGCGTTTGCGTGCCTCCTCGACGATCTCCAGGGTGAGCCGGCGCAGATTGAGGCAGACCGTCGCGGCGCCGGCCGCGACGGCCCGGTCCACGATGTCGAGGCCGTAGCGGCTGCCGATGAGCGCGGTGCGCACCCCGGGCACCAGCCGCGCGATCTCCGCGACGGCCTCGTCGTGGAAGGACGACACCTCGACCCGCCGCACGAGGTCCCGTTCGAGCATCACCTCGGCCAGCGCCCGCGCCGCCTGCACGTCCTTGATCTCGGCCTGGAGCGGCGCCTGCACGACGTCCAGCACCTCCTCGAAGCACGGGACGCGTTCCCCGCGGCCGGCGTCGAGCGTGCGCAGCTCCGCGAGCGTCTGGTCGGCGATGGGGCCGGTGCCGTCCGTCGTGCGGTCCACCTCGGGATCGTGCATGACCACGAGGGCGCCGTCCTTGCTCAGGTGCAGGTCGAGTTCGATCGCGTCGAGGCCCGCCTGCTCGGCTGCGACGAAGGAACGCAGGGTGTTCTCCGGCTCGACGCCCATGACGCCGCGGTGGCCGATGGTGAGGAAGTTCAAGACGCGACTCGCTTCCGACGACGGGGGCTGCAGGGGCGGGCCGCGGGGCGGCCCCGGGCGGGGTGAGGACCGGTGTGTGCACCGACCTGTTCCCTACCCGCCCTGCTCCGCCGGAAGCCGGCGCCCCTCCGATGCCCGCCCGATGCCCATCCGATGCCCGGCAGGAAAAAGTGCGGTGAAGAAGTGGTTGGGCAGGATAATTTCCCGAGAGGCCACTTGCTGAAGGAAACCCCATATGTCTACGGTGTGGTGACGCAAGGTTCTTCAGCGAAGGATGGGACATGACGGAAATTCTTGTGCAGGCAGCATCGGGGGAGCGGGTTCCTCCGGCGTCCAGGGTGGTGGACCACCCGGCGTGGCGCGTGCTCAAGGATGCCGTGGAGCAGGTCCGGCCCTGGCAGTCGAAGGACGGGTCGATCGACTTCTCGGCCGAGGGCGCCCCGGCGCGCGGCGAGGCCGAGCAGGCCGTGCAGCGCGTGATCGAGGCCGTCGAGGAGCTGTCCCCGCTGCTCCCGCACGACGCCGACTACCACCGCGCGCTGGTCAAGGATCTGCGCATGTGGGCCGACGGCGGTTTCGAGGTGCCGGACTTCCTCGACTCGCTGCTGGCCTTCCAGCCCGCCGCGAACCGCGCGGACGGACTCCAGCACCTGGTCGTCTTCGCGATGTACACGCAGAACGGCAACCCGGACCGCAATCTGGAGGCCGTCGTGCTCCGGATGGTCTGGCCGCAGTGGCTCGCCGAGCTGGAGCGCACCCGCTACGACAACCCGCTGTTCTGCGGCATCACCTTCGAGGACTTCACGTCCGGCTACGACACCAACTCGGCTGTCCTCTTCCCGGAGACCATCGCCGTCCGGGAAGCGCCGGAACGTTTCTCCTGGGGTGGCATCTTCTGCGACCGCGAGGCCGCCCGCTTCCGCCGCGTGACGGACGCCGCCGTCGACATCCTGGGCCTGCAGCTGCCCGAGGACGTGGCCGACATGGTGCACGACCAGAAGCGCTGCGAAGAGGCCTTCGTGTTGTGGGACATGGTCCACGACCGCACCCACAGCCACGGCGACCTGCCCTTCGACCCGTTCATGATCAAGCAGCGCCAGCCGTTCTGGATGTACGGGCTGGAGGAGCTGCGCTGCGACCTCACCGCCTTCAAGGAGGCCGTGAAGCTGCAGGCCGACGGCGTCCCGCAGGCCCGTGACGTGCAGTACGCGGTCCTCTTCGACCGGATGTTCCGCTTCCCGGTCACCGGCGAGCGCGTGCGCAACTACGACGGTCTCGGCGGCCAGCTGCTCTTCGCCTACCTGCACAAGCACGAGGTCGTGCGCTGGACCGACAACCGGCTGCACATCGACTGGGAGCGTGCCCCGCAGGTCACCAACCAGCTGTGCGCCGAGATCGAGACGCTCTACCGCGACGGCATCGACCGCCCCAAGCTGGTCCACTGGTTCGCCGGCTACGAGCTGGTCTCGACCTATCTCGCCCCGCACCCGGGCTCCAAGTGGGCCAAGGGCCCCGACGCCCTGGACCTGACCCAGCCGCCGCGCAGGCTCGTCGATGACGTGCTTCCCGACGAGTTTCCGCTGAGCATGTTCTATGAGGCACTGTCCAAGAAGCTGAAGAACGTGATCGCCTCCACCAAGGGCATCACGGCGGACGGGGCCGAGCGGATCGCCGCGTGAGCGACCTGCGTACGGAGAACACTGCTCCGCGGGACACTGCGGAGCAGCACACTGCTCAGGAGGCGAAGACCATGGGGAACGGGGCTCTCAGCGGTGCGGTGATCGCGGTGGCCGGCGCGGGCGGAGCCGCCGGCCGGGCGACACTGCTCAGGCTCGCCGAGGCCGGCGCGACGGTCGTCGGCGCCGACAACGACCCGGAGCGGCTGGCGGAGGCCGTCGACGCGGCCCGCTACGGGGCCGGGGGCGCGGCCGTCATCGGCGAGCCCGTCGACCTGCTCGATCTGGACTCGACCCGCGACTGGGCGCTGCGCGTCGAGAAGGACTTCGGCCGGATCGACGGCGTGGTGCACCTCGTCGGCGGCTGGCGCGGCAGCGAGACCTTCATCAAGACCAGCCTGGACGACTGGGACTTCCTGGAGCTGCTGCTCATCAAGACCGTGCAGCACACGTCGCTCGCCTTCTTCGAGGCGCTCCAGCGCAGCGAGCTCGGCCGGTACGTGCTGATCAGCGCCTCCGGCGCCACCAGGCCCAGCGCGGGCAACGCCGCGTACGCCGCCGCCAAGGCCGCCGCAGAAGCCTGGACCCTCGCGCTCGCCGACGCCTTCCGCAAGGCCGGGGGCGCCGAGGGACCGACCTCCGCAGCTGCGATCCTGGTGGTGAAGGCGCTGGTGCACGACGCGATGCGCGCCGACCGCCCCAACGCGAAGTTCGCGGGCTTCACGGACGTCAAGGACCTGGCCGAGGCCATCGCCGGCGTCTGGGAGAAGTCCGCCCAGGAAGTGAACGGACAGCGTCTGTGGCTCACCGAGAAGCCGTGAACCCTGCGAAGACCGACGCCCGTCGCCGTCATGACCCCGAGGTCCGCGGCTTCGCCAGCGACAACTACGCCGGGGCTCACCCGGAGGTGATGGCCGCCCTGGCCCTGGCCAACGGCGGCCACCAGGTGGCGTACGGCGAGGACGACTACACGGGGAACCTCCAGCAGATCGTCCGCAGCCACTTCGGCCCCACGGCGGAGGCCTACCCGGTCTTCAACGGCACCGGGGCCAACGTCGTGGCGCTCCAGGCGCTCACCGACCGCTGGGGTGCGGTGATCTGCGCCGAGAGCGCCCACATCAACGTGGACGAGGGCGGCGCACCCGAGCGCATGGGCGGTCTCAAGCTGCTCACCGTCCCCACGCCCGACGGCAAGCTCACGCCCGAGCTGATCGACCGGCAGGCCTGGGGATGGGAGGACGAGCACCGGGCGATGCCGCAGGTCGTCTCGATCACCCAGAGCACGGAGCTCGGCACGCTCTACACGCCCGAGGAGATCCGCGCGATCTGCGACCACGCCCACGCGCACGGCATGAAGGTCCACCTCGACGGCTCCCGGATAGCCAACGCGGCCGCCTCCCTGGACGTCCCGATGCGGACGTTCACCAACGCGGTCGGCGTCGACGTCCTGTCCCTGGGCGGCACCAAGAACGGCGCGCTGTTCGGCGAGGCCGTCGTGGTCATCGACCAGGACGCCGTGCGCCGTATGAAGCACCTGCGCAAACTGTCCATGCAGCTCGCCTCCAAGATGCGCTTCGTGTCGGTGCAGCTGGAGGCCCTGCTGGCCAAGGACCTGTGGCTGCGCAACGCACGCCACGCCAACGAGATGGCGCAGCGCCTCGCGGAGGGCGTGCGGGCCGTGCACGGCGTGGAGATCCTCTACCCGGTGCAGTCCAACGGCGTCTTCGCGCGGCTCCCGCACGACGTGAGCGAGCGGCTGCAGAAGAAGTTCCGTTTCTACTTCTGGGACGAGGCGGCGGGCGACGTGCGCTGGATGTGCGCGTTCGACACGACCGAGGAGGACGTGGACGCGTTCGTCGCGGCCCTGAAGGAGGAGATGGCCCGGTAGGCCCGCCGCCGTGGGGCCCGGCACGAGAGACTGCATAGGTATGCGATCACCTGAAAAGTCATTGACTGTCGGGTGATCGTTTTCCTATGCTCTCCAGCCATGGAGCTGATCCAGGACAACCCTGACCTGTCCGCCTACCTGGCTGCCGACGAGGTCATCGACCACGGTCACCCGGTGGTGCGGGCCACCGCCGCACGCCTCGCGCGAGACGCCGAGGACTCGTATGCCTATGCACGACTGGCCTTCGAGTACGTGCGCGACGACATCACCCACTCGCAGGACGCCCAGGACCCGCGGGTGACCTGGCGCGCCTCGGACGTCCTGGAGCAGCGGACGGGCGTCTGCTATGCCAAGGCCCACGCGCTGGCCGCGCTGCTGCGGGCCGAGGACATCCCGACCGCGCTGTGCTACCAGCGCCTCGCGCGCGACGACGGCGACGGCGACGGGCACGTCCTGCACGGACTCGTCGCGGTGCGCTTCCACGGGGCGTGGCACCGCCAGGACCCGCGCGGCAACAAGCCCGGCGTGGACGCGCGGTTCTCCCTGGACGGCGAGCGGCTGGCCTTTCGCGCCGACGCGGAGGCGGGCGAGACGGACTGCCCCGTCCTCTACGCCTCGCCGCACCCGGGCGTCCTCGAAGCGCTGCGCACGGCTTCCGACCGGCCGAGCCTGTGGAAGAGCCTGCCCACCGAGCTGTGAGCCCCGTCGGCGCTCGCCGCCGCGCGCGGTCTG
>NZ_JBEPBI010000204.1:0-14324 GCF_040299045.1 Streptomyces sp. NPDC001027 | reverse complement strand
ATCGAAAGCAGGGAATCAGCAATGCGACAGGCCACCCGTAAAAGCCTCATGACCGTGGCGGCGGCGACGGGGGTGATCGCTGCCGCCGGCGGCTACGCCCACGCCGACTCCGGCGCGTACGGCGCCGCCACCGACTCGCCCGGCGTCCTGTCGGGCAACTCGGTGCAGGCGCCGGTCAACGTGCCCGTCAACGTCTGCGGCAACACCGTGGACGTCATCGGCGCGCTCAACCCGGCCTTCGGCAACTCGTGCGTCAACAAGGGCGGCGGCGGGAAGTCCCACGGCTACGGCGACCACCAGGGCCGCGGCGGCGGCCAGACCGGTCACCAGGGCGGCGGCCACCAGGGCGGCTCCGGCGCGCACGGGGGCTCCGGAGACGCCCATGCGGGCGGCCACACCGGCGGATCGCCCGGCGTCGGCTCGGGCAACCACGTCCAGGCGCCCATCGACGTGCCGGTGAACGTGTGCGGCAACAGCGTGGACGTCGTCGGCATCCTCAACCCGTCGATGGGCAACGACTGCGCCAACGACAGCGGCCCGCAGCGGCCCCCGTCCCGCGGCCACGAGACGCCGGGCAAGCCCGGACACCAGGGACCCGGCAAGCCGGGCAACCCGGGTGAGTCCACCCCGTCCGCACCCGAGAAGCCGGCCACCCCGGGTCATGTGACGCCGGTCGGCGACTCGTCCGTGCACGGACCCGCCGTCCACGCGCCGCAGCTCGCGCACACCGGAAGCGGGCTGCCGATGGGCCTCGCGGTGCCGGTCGGCGCCGGCGCGCTGCTCGCCGGCGCGGTGCTCTACCGCAAGGCGCGCCCCTCGGCGTGAGGCGTCCCGGCGCTCACGACGGAGCGGGCCCCGCCACGGCGGGGCCCGCTCCGTTTCGTCGTCTCACCTCACCACGTGGCCCGTGCCTGACGAATGATCCGCCGGCGCAGCCGGACCCGGCGACTGCCGTCGCGCAGCAGGCTCAGGCGGTCCAACTCCCAGTGTCCGTACTCGGCATGGTCGGTCAGCAGTCGTGTCGCCTCCTTGCGGGAGACCCCGCGCGGCACGTACACGTTGACAAATTCGTATTCCGGCATCGCATCTATTGTGCGGGCTGGGGCCCGGTACGGATAGCGTCTGCACTATGTCTGATGCTGCGCAGCCCACCGCTGCCGAGGTACGCGCCGCCGCCGAGGCGGTCAAGACCGCGCTCGACCGCCACCTGGCCGCGGTCGAACGCAGGACGGGAGAGGACGACCCGGCCGTCTACGAGGCGTTCAACGAGCTGGCCGCGGCCGCCGAGGTCTACGACGAACTGCTCTACGACCGCTACGACGAGGTCACGCCCTTCGAGATCCCGGGTGCGGAGGACTCCCTGCCGCCGTATGCGGGTCCCGAGGAGCCGAACGCCCTGAGCGTGCTGATCCGTCGCGACTACGCCGTCGCGGAGCCGCAGCGGCTGATGGCGCAGGCGCAGCGGGTGGAGGCGGCGGAGGACGAGGGAACGGGCGCCGAGGTCTCGGCCACCGTGCACGGCGCGCTGGGCATCCTGTTCGGCGAGTTCGAACCGGACGAGATCGCCTCCCGGCACAAGGAGTTCGGCCTCGAGGAGGCCGACTCGACGCTGTGGGTGCTGGCCGCCGACGACCCGGCGGACCCGGGCGAGTGGCTGGAGACGCCGTTCGACCAGCCCGACCCGGGAAGCGTGATCTGCCGCTTCGATGTCAGCTCGGTCTTCGACGACCTCGACGACGACGCCGACGACGATCTTGTGGACGGGCTGGAGGAGGACGAAGAGCTGGAGAGGCTCGACGCGGATCGCTGACCGGCAGCGGGCTGCTTCCGTGACGTGCCGACGGCGGCGGTCGCACAGGGGTGACCCTGGGCGGCCGCCGCCGTCCGCGTCAGACCGGGGACTGCTCGGCGGCCGCCGGGACCTGGGTGCGCAGCAGCACCGGCAGCCGGGTGGTACGGGGCTTCGCCGGGACCTCGGCGACGGCCCGCGGCAGCGTCTGTTCGACGCCGTGCACCACGGAGAGATGGCGCTCCGCCCTGCCGAAGGCCGTGTACACCCAGGGGCGGGAGAGGACCTGCCCGGCGTCCCCGGGCAGCACCACGACCGCTGCGGGCCAGCGGCTGCCCACCGCCTGGTGCGCGGTCAGCGCCCACCCGTGACGCACGGCCTGCTCCACGCGCTCTCTCGGGACGACCACGGAGCCCTCGGCGCAGGAGAGGTGCAGCCCCTCGGCGTCGGCCGTCACCACCCGGCCCGGCGCCGTACGGCCCGGCACGGGGGAGTAGGCGACCCGGTCGCCGGGGTCGAACCCGCCGAAGCGGCCGGGGCCCGGATTGAGCCGTTCTTTCAGCGCGGCGTTGAGCGCGCGCGTGCCGGCCGCGCCGCCGTGGCCCGGAGTGATCACCACGGCCTCCTCGGGCGTGATCCCGAAGGCGCGCGGCACCGACTCGGTCAGCAGCTGCACGGTCCGGTGCACGGCCTCCTCGGCGTCCCGCACCGGCACGACGACGATCTCCTTGCGGGGCGCGTCGACCTGGTTCAGCTCACCGATGCCCACGCCGGAGACGAGCTCCCCGATCGGACCCGGGTCGGGGGTCCGTGAGGCGATCTGCGGACTCACGCGCGCCGCGAGCAGATCGGCGAAGACCCGCCCCGGGCCCGCCGACCACAGCACGCCCGGATCCCCGCTGAGCACCAGCCGCGCCCCGTCGGGCAGCGACTCCGCGAGCATCGCGGCGCTCTCCACGTCGAGTTGCGGCGCGTCGAGCAGGACCAGCAGGTCGAGCGCGAACGCGCCCTCGGCGTCCCGGCCGGGCCCTTCGACGCCCGAGAGCAGGCCGCGGACGGTCACGACCGCGCCCTCGCCCGAGCCCTCGCCCCAGTTCTCGTCCGCGCTGTCCGCCGCGCCGCCCTGGTCGCCGAGAAGAGCCGCGAGCCGGCGACGCCCGTCGGATGTGTGGGTGGCCGCGACCGCGCGCAGGCCCAGCGCCCGGGCCGCGGCGAGCAGGGCGGCCGGTTCGGCGCGGGCGGCCTCCCCACCGGTGTGCAGCACCAGACCGTTTCCGGCGACGGCGCGGATCAGCTCGGCCGTGCTGCCGGTCGCCGCGGCCGCCGCCGGCTCCCACGCCGCGGCGGAGTCCTTCGCCGGCGAGTTGATCACGCGGGCCAGCGCGTCGGCGAGGCTCTCCTCCGCGAGCGCGTGACGCTCCAGTCCGACCAGGACGCGGACCGGCCGGCTCTCCTCGTCCGCCTCCCCTTCTTCGGCCGGTCCCCCCGACGCCGCACTCGCCGCCGACGCCGGCCGCTCGGCGCCCGGCGTGTCCAAGGCGTCCTGGAAGGCGAGGGCCTCACCCTCGGCCAGCGTGTTCTGCACGGCCGTCTCCGCGTTCGGCACGGCGTGGCGGCCGAGGGCCGCGGTCAGCGCCGGCAGGTCCAGGGCGGTGTGACCGGCCAGGGCGGCCTGCTCCAGCAGCCAGACCGTGACCGCGCGACCGCGTCGCTCGTCGTCGGGGGCGCAGTCCGGGCCGAGCAGCGTCCGTGCGAACCCGTCCGCCTGCTCGGGGCGCACACCGGGGACGCGCAGCAGTTGCCACGGGTCCTCGCGCAGCAGGCGCCCGGCGCCCTCGCCGAGTGCGACGGCGGTCTGCGGTGCGAGCGCCTCGGGCGCACCGCCGTCGGCCAGCGCGCGGCGCACGCCCTCGACGGCGTCCGCCGCCGGCGCCGCCGGTCCTGAGGCCTCGGTGGGAAGCTGCTGCGCGCGGCGCACCGGCTCCTGGGCGGGACGGCGCGGGGCGGCCTGCGGGTCGTCGAAGACGGTGGCCGCCGGCTTCGCCCCGCCCTCCACAGCGCGCACGGCCGCCAGCAGGTCGGCGGCCTTTCCGCTGAGCTTGGCCCCCGCGGCGATGGGCGCGGCCTTCTCGGCCTTGCGCCGCTCGATCCGCTCCCGCTCGAGCTTCTGCGCGGCCAGCTCGGCCTGAGCCTCGGAGATCTGCCCGGCCGCTTGCCCGTCACCCCCGTCCGCGCCCCCCGAATCCGCGCCTTCGCCGTCCGCCCCCTCGCCACCACCAGCTTCTGCGCCTGCGGCTTCCGCGTCCGCCCCCTCGCCACCCGCCGCCTGCGCACCCGCGGGCTCCGCGCCCGCCGCCTCCGTGTGTTCGCCCTTTTCGCCGGTGGACTCCGGTTGCTCGGCGTCCGTCTCTTCGGCGGCTGAGGCGGCGGGGTCGGCTGCGGGCGGTTCTGCCGTTGCGGCGGCGTCCGGTGCGGTGGGGGCCCCGGTGCTGCGCGGTGTCCCCGGTCCGGTGTTCTCCGTCGTGTCCCGGGGCTCCGGCTCCGTGCTCACAGCGTGCTCCAGTCGTGATCGGGATAGCGGTGCACGGGCGCCGACACATCGTCGAGCGCCCGGCAGATCTCGTCAGGAAGACTAAGCGCCTCCACTGACAATGCCGCCGTGAGCTGCTGCGCGTTGCGCGCGCCGACGATCGGGGCGGCCACCCCGGGACGGTCGCGGACCCAGGCGAGGGCGACCTGCAGCGGCGTCACCGCCAGCCCGTCCGCCGCGGTCGACACGGCGTCCACGACACGGCTCGCGGTGTCGTCGAGGTACGGCTCCACGAAGAGCCCGAAGTGGTCCGAGGCGCCCCGTGAGTCCGGCGGCAGGGCGTCGCCGCGGTATTTGCCGGTGAGCACGCCGCGGCCCAGCGGGGAGGAGGGCAGCAGCCCGATGCCCAGGTCCAGCGCGGCGGGCAGCACCTCGCGCTCGATGCCGCGCTGCAGCAGCGAGTACTCCATCTGGGTCGCCGCGAGCCGGGTGCGCGTGCCCGGCGCGGACAGCTGCCAGGTGGCCGCCTTGGCGAGCTGCCAGCCGCAGAAGTTGGAGACTCCGGCGTACCGGGCGCGACCGCTGGCGACGGCGATGTCGAGGGCCTGCAGCGTCTCCTCCAGCGGGGTGTCCGGGTCGAAGGCGTGCACCTGCCACAGGTCGACGTAGTCCGTGCCGAGCCGGGCCAGCGAGGCGTCGAGGGCGGCGAGGAGGTGACCGCGCGAACCGTCGAACCGGCGGTCCGGGTCGGGCACGCTGCCCGCCTTGGTCGAGATGATCAGGTCCCGGCGCGGCACCAGCCCCTCCAAGACCCGTCCGAGCAGGTACTCGGCGTCCCCGTCCCCGTACACGTCGGCCGTGTCGACGAGGGTCCCGCCCGCCTCCCAGAACGTCTTCATGACGTCCGCGGCGTCGTGCTCGTCGGTGTCGCGGCCCCAGGTCAGGGTGCCGAGCCCGATACGGGACACGCGCAGGCCGGTGCGGCCGAGATGCCTCTGCTCCATGGACGCCGAGATTACTGGCCAGAACTGGGCAGTGGGTTGCCTGTGGACAACCGGATCTCCGGGTCGGGCGGCCGGGTCCCCGCAGGCGGCGGCCCTCACCGGGCTCCACGCCACCCGCTCGCCCCTCGCCGCGCTAAGGTCTGCGGAACAGCGTCGTTACTGATGAGTAAGGGGATCGGCCATGCAGCTCGGGATCAACCTCGGCTACTGGGGTGCCGGAATGGACGGCGACAACCTCGCCGTCGCCCAGGAGGCCGACCGCCTCGGGTACGCCGTCTGCTGGGCCGCCGAGGCCTACGGATCGGACGCGGCCACCGTGCTCACCTGGGTCGCCGCGCAGACCGAGCGGATCGACGTCGGCTCCGCCATCTTCCAGATCCCGGCACGTCAGCCCGCGATGACCGCGATGACCGCCGCCACCCTCGACTCCCTGTCCGGCGGCCGCTTCCGGCTCGGCCTCGGCGTCTCCGGCCCGCAGGTCTCCGAGGGCTGGTACGGCGTCAAGTTCGACAAGCCGCTGTCCCGGACGCGCGAGTACGTCGAGATCGTCCGCAAGGCGATGACGCGTGAGCGCCTGTCGTACGAGGGCGCGCACTGGACGCTGCCGCTGCCCGGCGGACCGGGCAAGCCGATCAAGCTGACCGTGCACCCGGAGCGCGAGCACATCCCGCTGTACATCGCCGCGATCGGCCCGAAGAACCTCGAGCAGACCGGCGAGATCGCCGACGGGGCGCTGCTGATCTTCCCGTCCGCCGACCACCTCGAGGACACCGCGATCACGCATCTGCGGGCCGGCCGGGAGAAGGCCGGCAAGACCCTCGACGGCTTCGACGTCTGCCCCACGCTGCCGCTCGCGCTCGGCGAGGACAAGGACGTCGAGCGGCTCGCCGACACCTTCCGTCCCTACACCGCGCTGTACGTCGGCGGCATGGGCAGCCGCAAGCAGAACTTCTACAACCAGCTCGCCCAGCGCATGGGCTACGAGCAGGCGGCGGCCGAGATTCAGGACAAGTACCTGGCCGGAGACAAGCAGGGCGCGGCCGCGGCCGTGCCGCACCGGCTGATCGACCAGACCACGCTGCTTGGCTCGGTGGAGCGGATCGCCGACCGCATGAAGGCCTACGCGGCGGCCGGCGTCACCACCCTCACCCTGGCGCCCGCCGGATTCACCCTGGAGGAGCGTCTCGCCTCGCTGCGGGCGGGCGCCGAGGCCCTGGAGACCGCCGGTCTCGGCTAGCCGCCCGGCGGGGATTTCAGCGGCCGTGGTGGGGGCTCGGGGGTCTTCCCCGCCACGGCCGTCACGGGGAACAACGCGTCGCGGGCCGCGTGGTTACGCCTGCGCGCCGACTCCCGGGATCCCCCGTTCGGCGGAGCCGCCCGGCACACCTGTTGCACCGTCGCAGTCACCGCATTTGACTCGTTTCTCACGGAATGTCGCGGAATCACGCGCCACGCGGAGAGGTGAGCGACGAGTGCTTTCGGCCAAGAGTCTGTTCCAGGAGATCATCGACAACGACCGGTCCTTCGCGCTGTTCTGCTCCATCGCCGCCGGCGGCGAGTCGCAGGGCGGCTGGGAGAACGCCCGGATCGCCGCGCTCGTCCCGCCGAGCGAACGCGATCTCGCCCCCCGGATCGCCCGGCACGGCGCCGACGAGGACAAGCACGGGCGGATCTTCAACGCCCTGATGCGCAGGCGTGGTCTGGACCCCGTGCCCGTGCCGCCGGAGACCGACTACACGATGCTGCTGGAGCGCGGCGGCATCGGCCTCGCCCACGACCGGCTGAGCGCGGACGAGCCGCTGAGCGTGCCGGACATCGTCACCTACCTCGCCCACAGCCGGGTCACCGAACAGCGCGCCTCCGAGCAGATGGAACTGCTGCGCAGGCACTTCGCCGACCACCCCGACCTCGGCCGAGCGGTGAAGATGATCTCCAACGACGAGGACAACCACCTCGCCTACTGCCACGAGGAACTGCTGCGCCTCGCCCGCGCGGGCCACGGCCGGGCCATCCAGCGCACCCTGCGCGCCTGCGCGCTCGCCGAGATCCGCGTCTACCGGGACGTCAGCCTGGCCGTCATGGACCACATGGGCCGGCTCCTCGGCTGGCCGAGGGCGAAGGCCGCCGTCCTCGCGGCCGGCATCCACGCCGTGTACGCGTGGGAGCGGCTCGTGGGCTGGCGGCGCATGGTGTCCCTGCGGATGCCGGAGCGCCGTGACGCGCTCGGCGGCCCGGCGACCACCGCCGCCGAGTTCGCCTGAGCCGTGCGGCCGGCTACAGCCAGCCGCGCCGCTTGAACAACCGGAACAGGAGCACCTCGAGCACGCCCATCACCGCGATGACCGCCGGATACGACCACACCCAGTGGAGTTCCGGCATGTGCTCGAAGTTCATGCCGTAGATCCCCGCGATCATCGTGGGGACGGCGGCCATCGCCGCCCACGCCGAGATCTTGCGCATGTCGTCGTTCTGCCGGACGCTCATCTGCGCCAGATGCGCCGACAGGATGTCCGTCACCAGCCGGTCCAGGCCCTCCACGGACTCGTTCACGCGCGTCAGGTGGTCTTGCACGTCACGGAAGAAGGGCCGCGCCCTGTCGTTCACGAACGGCACGCTCGAACCGTACGCGCCGGTGCCGGCGAGCCGGCTCAGCGGCGGCCCCAGCGGGCCGGTCGCCCGGCGGAACTCCAGGATCTGCCGCTTGAAGGTGTAGATCCGCGACGCCGTGTTCCGCGAACCGCCCCCGTCCGGCGAGAACACCTCCGTCTCCAGCTCCTCCAGGTCGGTCTGCAGCTCCGTCGCCACGTCCAGGTAGTGGTCCACGGTGGCGTCGGCGATCGCGTACACCACCGCCGTCGGCCCCTTGGCGAGCAGTTCCGGCTCGTCCTCCAGCCGGCGGCGCACGGCGGCCAGCGGGGCGCCGTCGCCGTGCCGCACGGTCACCAGGAAGGAGTCGCCGAGGAACACCATCACCTCGCCGGAGGACACGGCGTCGCTCTCCGGCTCGTAGACGACCGGCTTGAACACCAGGAACAGCGAGTCGTCGTAGACCTCCAGCTTGGGCCGCTGGTGGGCCTTGAGCGCGTCCTCGACGGCCAGCGGGTGCAGCCCGAACTCCCGGGTGACGTGGTCGAACTCCTTCTCGGTGGGCTCGTGCAGCCCGATCCACACGAACCCGCCCGCGGACCGCGCCTCGTCCACGGCGTCGGAGAAGTCCTGCGGGCCCTCGGCACGGCGCCCGTCACGGTAGATGGCACAGTCGACGATCACGCGTCGGATTCTCCCCTCGCACCCTCACCGGCACACGCGCGCGTGCGCCTACCCTGGGCCGCATGCCCACGCTGATCCTCGTCCGGCACGGCCGGTCCACCGCCAACACCTCCGCCGTGCTCGCCGGCTGGACGCCGGGAGTCGCCCTCGACGAGCGCGGCGCCGCACAGGCCGCGGCGCTGCCCGAGAGGCTCGCGGCGCTGCCCCTCGCGGAAGTCGTCGCGAGCCCCCTGCAGCGCTGCCAGGAGACGGTCCGGCCCCTCCTCGACGCCCGCCCCGGCCTGCGCGCGCACACCGACGAGCGGATCGGGGAGTGCCACTACGGCGACTGGTCCGGCCGCAAGCTCGCCGAGCTGATGGACGAGCCGCTGATGGAGGTCGTGCAGTCGCACCCCTCCGCCGCCGCCTTCCCCGGCGGCGAGTCCCTGCGGGCCATGCAGACCCGCGCCGCGGAGGCGGTCCGCGAGTGGAACGCGCGCGTGGAACGCGACCACGGAGCCGACGCCGTCTATCTGATGTGCTCGCACGGCGACGTCATCAAGTCGCTCGTGGCGGACGCCCTCGGACTTCATCTCGACCTCTTCCAGCGGATCTCCGTCGAACCGTGTTCCGTCACCGCGATCCGTTACACCCGGCTGCGCCCCTTTCTCGTGCGTCTCGGCGACACCGGCGACCTCGCCTCCCTCGCACCCCGCGAGGAGCCGCCGACCGGGGACGCCACGGTCGGGGGCGGTGCGGGCGCACCGTGATCGTCGGCCGCAGTAGGGTGAAGCGGTTCGTGTAGGCGCGCCTACCCGCACGGACGATCCTCATCCGCCTCCCCGACCCACGACGACCCTCGATTCCCATGGAGATCAGGACGTGTCCCGTCAGGTGTTCCTCTACGACCCCCCGGACCGCTTCGTGGCCGGTACGGTCGGACTGCCCGGGCGCCGCACTTTCTTCCTCCAGGCCACGGCCGGTACCCGGGTGACCAGCGTGGCCCTGGAGAAGACCCAGGTCGCCGCACTCGCCGAGCGCATGGACGAGCTGCTGGACGAGGTCGTGCGGCGCAGCGGCGGCAGCGCCGCGGTGCCCGCCGTGTCGCCCGCCGAGAACACCGACACCGCGCCCCTCGACACCCCGATCGAGGAGGAGTTCCGGGTCGGCACCATGGCCCTCGCCTGGGACGGCGAGGAACAGCGCATGATCGTCGAGGCGCAGGCCCTCGTGGAACTCGAGGCGGACTCCGAGGAGGACCTCGCGGAGGCCGAGGAGAAACTCCTGCAGGACGAGGAGAACGGCCCGCCGATGCTGCGGGTCCGGCTCAGCGGCTCCCAGGCGAGGGCCTTCGCCAAGCGCGCCCTCGACGTCGTCAACGCCGGCCGTCCGCCGTGCCCGCTGTGCAGCCTGCCGCTCGACCCGGAAGGACACGTATGTCCGCGCCAGAACGGATACCGCCGGGGGGCGTGACGACCACCGACCCCGCCACCGCCGCACTCCTCGCGCACGGGGAGCTCACCGTGCGCGGACGCATCCGTGAGGCCTCGAACGCGGCCCTGTACTGCACCGTCGCCCACGAGGGCCGTGAGGCCGCCTGCGTCTACAAGCCCGTGGCAGGCGAGCGGCCGCTGTGGGACTTCCCCGACGGCACCCTCGCCGGCCGCGAGGTGGCCGCCTACGAGGTCTCCGAGGCCACCGGCTGGGGCCTCGTGCCGCCGACCGTGCTGCGGGAGGGACCGTACGGCGAGGGCATGTGCCAGCTGTGGATCGAGACGGCGCCGGAGGCCGAGCTGCTCGCCCTCGTGGACGCGCAGGAGCCCGGGCCGGGCTGGAAGGCCGTCGGGTTCGCCGAGGTCGGCGAAGGCCGTACCGCGCTCCTGGTGCACGCCGACGACGAGCGGCTCAGACGGCTCGCCGTCCTCGACGCGGTGATCAACAACGCCGACCGCAAGGGCGGCCATCTGCTGCCCACCGCCGACGGCCGGCTCTACGGCATCGACCACGGCGTCGCCTTCAACGCCGAGAACAAGCTGCGCACCCTGCTGTGGGGCTGGGCCGGGGAGCCGTTGAGCGGCGAGGCCGTGGACGTGCTCAAGGCCCTCAAGGGCGCCCTGGAACCGGCCGGACGGCTGACCGCCGTCCTGACCCCACTGATCACCCCCGCCGAACTCGACGCCACGCGCGCGCGTACCGAGGCGCTGCTGGAGTCGGGCGTCCACCCCGAGCCGACGGGCGACTGGCCGGCGATCCCCTGGCCTCCCGTGTAGCCCGCCCGCCCCTCGCGGGACGCCGTCCGGAACCCGCCGGTCCGGGCACGTCGGCCGGGATCGCACAAGAACGCCTTCCCGGCCATCCGGCCCGCTCCGGTTCGTACCCGCAACTGCCGTCCGGTTAGGCTCATGACATGCATGCCTGGCCCGCTTCCGAGGTCCCCGCCCTGCCTGGTCAGGGCCGCGACCTGAGGATCCACGACACCGCGACCGGCGGCCTGGTCTCTCTGGCCCCCGGTCCCGTCGCCCGTATCTACGTCTGCGGCATCACGCCGTACGACGCGACCCACATGGGTCACGCGGCGACCTACAACGCGTTCGACCTCGTTCAGCGCGTGTGGCTCGACACCAAGCGGCAGGTTCACTACGTCCAGAACGTCACCGACGTCGACGACCCGCTGCTGGAGCGGGCCGAGCGCGACGGCGTCGACTGGACCGCCCTGGCCGAGAAGGAGACGGCTCTCTTCCGCGAGGACATGACCGCGCTGCGGATGCTCCCGCCGCAGGACTACATAGGCGCCGTCGAGGCGATACCCGGCATCGTCCCGCTCGTCGAGCGGCTGCGCGACGCGGGCGCCGCCTACGAGCTCGAGGGCGACGTCTACTTCTCCGTCGAGTCCGACCCGCACTTCGGCGAGGTCTCGAACCTGGACGCGGCGGCCATGCGGCTGCTGTCCGCCGAGCGCGGCGGCGACCCGGACCGCCCGGGCAAGAAGAACCCGCTCGACCCGATGCTGTGGATGGCCGCCCGCGAGGGCGAGCCCAGCTGGGACGGCGACTCGCTCGGCCGGGGCCGCCCCGGCTGGCACATCGAGTGCGTGGCCATCGCGCTGGACCACCTCGGGATGGGCTTCGACGTGCAGGGCGGCGGCTCCGACCTCGCCTTCCCGCACCACGAGATGGGCGCCTCCCACGCCCAGGCGCTGACCGGCGAGTTCCCGATGGCCAAGGCGTACGTCCACGCCGGCATGGTCGCCCTGGACGGCGAGAAGATGTCGAAGTCCCGGGGCAACCTCGTCTTCGTCTCCCGGCTGCGCCAGGACGGCGTCGACCCCGCGGCGATCCGGCTCACCCTCCTCGCCCACCACTACCGCGCCGACTGGGAGTGGACCGACCAGGTGCTGGCGGACGCCGAGGCACGGCTCGGCCGCTGGCGCGCGGCCGTCTCCCGGCCCGACGGGCCGCCCGCCGAAGCCCTGGTCGACGAGATCCGGGAAGCCCTCGCCAACGACCTCGACGCACCGGCCGCGCTGGCCGCCGTCGACCGCTGGGCCGCGCTCCAGCAGGAGCGGGGCGGCGCCGACATGGGCGCCCCCGGGGTCGTCTCCCGCGCGGTGGACGCCCTGCTGGGCGTGGCGCTGTAACCGTACGAACCGGTCACCTGCGGGACGGCGACAGGGGCGGCGCGCACACCGCGCACCGCCCCTGTCGCTGTCGCCGTCTCCGACGCCCGGCTCAGCCGACCGAGCCGTCTTCGCCCGTCGTCCGCCGGTTTCAGTCGTCCGACGAATCGCCGTCGTCGGACGACTCCTCGCTAGGCCGGTCCTCGGAGGCTTCCTCGCTCGTCTTCGGGGGGTACGGGGGACGGGTCCGCTCCCCGGGGTCGGGCGGGCCGCCGCCGTCCCGCCGGCGCAGATAGCGCTCGAACTCGCGGGCGATAGCCTCGCCCGACGCCTCCGGCAGTTCGGCGGTGTCCCGGGCCTCCTCCAGCGTCTGCACGTACTCGGCGACCTCGGTGTCCTCGGCCGCCAGCTGATCCACGCCCACCTGCCAGGCCCGCGCGTCCTCGGGCAGCTCGCCCAGGGGGATGCGCACGTCGATCAGGTCCTCCAGGCGGTTGAGGAGGGCCAGCGTCGCCTTCGGGTTCGGCGGCTGCGACACGTAGTGCGGCACCGCCGCCCACAGACTCACCGCGGGCACCCCGGCGTGGGTGCACGCCTCCTGGAGGACGCCGACGATGCCCGTGGGGCCCTCGTACTTGGTCTCCTCCAGGTCCATCCGCTGCGCCAGGTCCGCATCGGACGTCGTCCCGCTGATCGGCACCGGACGCGTGTGCGGGGTGTCGCCGAGCAGGGCGCCCAGGATGACCACCAGCTCCACGCCCAATTCGTGGGCGAAGCCGAGCAGTTCGTTGCAGAAGGAGCGCCAGCGCATCGACGGTTCGATGCCGCGCACCAGCACCAGGTCGCGGGGCTTGTCACCGCCGACCCGGACCACGGACAGTCTCGTCGTCGGCCAGGTGATCTTGCGCACGCCTGCGTCCAGCCACACCGTCGGACGGTTCACCTGGAAGTCGTAGTAGTCCTCGGCGTCCAGCGCCGCGAACACCTCGCCCTTCCACTCCCGCTCCAGATGCGCGACCGCGGTGGAGGCGGCGTCGCCGGCGTCGTTCCAGCCCTCGAACGCGGCCACCATGACCGGGTCGATCAGCTCGGGAACCCCCTCGAGCTCGATCACCCAGCGCCTCCTTCCGACGTGCCCTCGCTTGACCACCCAACCTTACGGCGTTCTGCGGGGGCGCCCGCAGCCCCTTTGTACGGGGAGTGAACGGATCACTGCCCCGTTCGCCACCCCTGAACACCCCCGAGTCGGCGCCGGGCGACCCCGCCCAGCCCAGTCACAGCGTGGAACGCAGCCACTGCTCCACGCTCGCGATGTGCACCGTCGCCCACGATCTGGCGGCCTCGGCGTCCCGGTCGCGCAGGGCCGCGAGGATCGCCCGGTGCTCCCGCAGGGTGCCGGCGACGGCGTCCTCCTGGGTCAGGCCCCGCCAGATCCGGGCCCGGGTGGTGGGCCCGGACAGCCCGTCGAGCAGCGAGCACAGCACCGAGTTGCCCGCGCTCTGCACGATGCCCCGGTGGAACTCCAGGTCGCCCGCGACGAGTTCCTCCACCGAGGGCTCGGCGCCGAGCTTGTCCAACTGGGCGTCCAGGGCGTCCAGTTGCTGCTCACTTATGCGCAGGGCGGCCATCGCCGTCGCGGCCGGCTCCAGTATCCGGCGCACCGCCAGGAACTCCAGGACCGTGTCGTCGCGGTGGAAGTCGACGACGAAACTCAGCGCCTCCAGCAGCAGTTGCGGGTCGAGGCTGGTGACGTAGGTGCCGTCGCCCTGCCGCACGTCCAGGATCCGGATGAGGGACAGCGCGCGCACCGCCTCGCGCAGGGAGTTGCGGGACAGCCCGAGGTCGGCGGCCAGCTCGCTCTCCTTGGGCAGCCGGTCGCCGGGGCGCAGCGCACCCGAGACGATCATGCCCTTGATCTTCTCGATCGCCTCGTCGGTGACTGCCATGACCGGCCTCGCTCTCGTCCGTCGTTCAGACATCGGATGTCTCGTCGCCATTATGAGGCCAGACCGGGGGACTGCCTCCACGCTTGCGGAAGGGGCGGCTCCCAAGGGTGGGGAGACCCCCCATCCCCCCAAATGAAGAGCGTCGAGTACTGAAAAAATGTTGACATAGTTGTGTATATCAAGGTGGTCG
>NZ_JBEPBI010000203.1:0-14505 GCF_040299045.1 Streptomyces sp. NPDC001027 | reverse complement strand
CGCTGTCCCATCCCGCGGTCACGACGGGCTCACACTTCTGCCTCGGCGTCCAGATCGGCGCGCATCCCAAGGACCAGCCGGAGTACATCGGGGACAGCGGTCTCAGACGGTGGTGACGACCTCGTCGTAGGCAAGGCGCGGGGAGCGCGGGTACCAGGCGTCCTCGCCCGGCTTGCCGATGTTGACGACCATCAGCGGGGTGTGGTCGTCGTCCAGGAACTCCTTGCGGACGCCCTCGAGGTCCACGCCGGTCATCGGGCCGGCGGCGAGGCCGGCGGCGCGGACGCCGATGATGAAGTAGGCGGCCTGAAGGGCGGCGTTCAGGGCGGCGGCGCCTTCACGGGCCGGACGCTCGCTGAAGAACAGCTCCTTGGCCTGCGGGAACGCCGGGAACAGGGTGGGCAGCTCCTCGTGGAACTCGTTGTCCGCGGAGAGGATCGCGACCAGCGGGGCGGTGGAGGTCTTGGCCTGGTTGCCCTCGGCCATGTGCTGCACCAGGCGCTCGCGGGCCTCGGGGGAGCGGACGAGGGTGACGCGCAGCGGGGTCTGGTTGAACGCGGTCGGGCCGAACTTGACGAGGTCGTAGATCGCCTGGACCTGCTCGTCGGTCACCGGCTCGTCGGTGAAGGTGTTCGCGGTGCGAGCCTCGCGGAACAGCAGGTCCTGGGCGGCGGCGTCAAGAACGAGAGACATGCGTGGACTTCCTTCGGGTGGCGTCCGGATCCGGTACCGGACCGTGGTCCGGATCGGCTGACGGAACCGACAGTACGCGAAGGAAGTTCAATCTTCAACAAAGGCGGAGCAGGCGTGATCCTCTTCACATCCACGCCGGGCTCACTCCTCGTCCGGTGTCCCCTCCTCCTCGGCCAGCGCCGCGTCCAGCCGCTCCCGGGCGCCCTCCAGCCAACGCCGGCACACCTTGGCCAGCTCCTCCCCGCGCTCCCAGAGGGCGAGGGACTCCTCCAGCGTCGTGCCCCCCGCCTCCAGCCGCCGTACGACCTCGATCAGCTCGTCGCGGGCCTGCTCGTACCCGAGCGCCTCGTCCGTCCTGCTCGTCATGTCCCTGTGTCCCTACTCGTCTGCTCGTCGACTCGAACGGTGAACTCGCCCCCGGCCACCCGCGCGCGCAGCGCCTCGCCCGCCGCCGCCTCGCCGGGGTCCCGCACCACGTGCCCGTCGGCCTTCTGCAGCACCGCGTACCCGCGCTGCAGCGTCGCGGCCGGCGAGAGGGCCACCACGCGCGCGTGGGTGTGACCCAACTCGGAGTCCGCCCGGTCGAGGAGGTGGCCGAGCGTGCGCCGGGCACGGTCGGCGAGCGAGGCCACGTGATCGGCCCGCTCGTCGATCATCCGGTGCGGATCCTGTATCGCGGGCCGCGCCAGCGCGTGGGCCAGCCCGCGCTCCTCCCGCTCCAGATACGCCTGCGCGCAGCGCCGCGCCCGCCCGCGCAGCATCCGCACCCGCTCCAGCTCCTCGCCCACGTCCGGCACGACCTTCTTCGCGGCGTCGGTCGGCGTCGAGGCGCGCAGGTCGGCCACGTGGTCCAGCAGCGGGTTGTCCGGCTCGTGCCCGATCGCCGAGACGACCGGCGTACGGCAGGCGGCGACCGCGCGGACCAACTGCTCGTCGGAGAACGGCAGCAGGTCCTCCACGCTGCCGCCGCCCCGCGCGACGACGATCACGTCCACCTCGTCCAGCGCGTCCAGCTCCTTCACGGCCTGGACGACCTGCGTCACCGCGTGCACGCCCTGGACGGCGACGTTGCGGACCTCGAAGCGGACCGCGGGCCAGCGGTGCCGGGCGTTCTCCAGGACGTCCCGCTCGGCGGCGGAGGCCCGCCCGCACACGAGGCCGACCAGCTGCGGCAGGAACGGCAGCCGCTTCTTCCGCTCCGGGGCGAACAGCCCCTCCGCCGCCAGGGACTTCTTCAGCGTCTCCAGCCGCGCCAGCAGCTCCCCGACGCCCACCGGCTTGATCTCCACGGCCCGCAGCGACAACTGCCCGCGCGGCGCGTACCACTCCGGCTTCGCGTGGACGACGACCCGCGCGCCCTCGCCGACGACGTCCGCGACCGCGTCGAAGACCTGCCGGTAGCAGGTCACGCCCACCGAGATGTCGTGCGAAGGGTCCCGCAGCGTCAGGAAGACGACGCCGGCGCCCGGGCGCCGCGACAGCTGGGTGATCTGCCCCTCGACCCACACCGCGCCGAGCCGGTCGATCCAGCCCCCGATGAGCCGCGACACCTGACCGACGGGCAGCGGGGCGTCCGCGGACGAGTTCACAGCCATGCCGACGAGAGTATCGGCCACGACTGACAACCCAGGTCCGCGCACCCGCCACGGCACGGGGCCCCGGGGCGGGCGCGGGGACAGGGGGCGGCCCGGGAGCGCCGGCGGGGGACGGACACGGCCTTACGATGGGACGCATGACTGCTTCGCCTGGCCGCCGCCGTGTCCTGCTCGCCGCTCCCCGGGGCTACTGCGCGGGCGTCGACCGTGCCGTGATCGCCGTGGAGAAGGCCCTGGAGCAGTACGGGGCCCCGGTCTACGTCCGGCACGAGATCGTCCACAACAAGTACGTCGTGCAGACCCTGGAGAAGAAGGGCGCGATCTTCGTCGAGCGGACGGAGGAGGTGCCGCCGGGCAACATCGTGATGTTCTCGGCCCACGGCGTCGCCCCCGTCGTCCACGAGGAGGCCGCGCGCGGGCGCCTCGCCACCATCGACGCGACCTGCCCGCTGGTCACCAAGGTCCACAAGGAAGCGGTCCGCTTCGCGCAGGAGGACTACGACATCCTCCTGATCGGGCACGAGGGCCACGAGGAGGTCATCGGCACCTCCGGCGAGGCCCCGGACCACATCCAGCTGGTCGACGGCCCCGCGGACGTCGCCAAGGTCGAGGTCCGCGACCCGTCGAAGATCGTGTGGCTCTCCCAGACCACGCTCTCCGTCGACGAGACGATGGAGACGGTCGACGCGTTGAAGGAGAAGTTCCCGCAGCTCGTCTCCCCGCCCAGCGACGACATCTGCTACGCCACGCAGAACCGTCAGCTCGCGGTGAAGCAGATGGGCGCGGAGGCGGAGCTGGTCATCGTGGTCGGCTCGCGCAACTCCTCCAACTCCAAGCGGCTGGTCGAGGTCGCCAAGCTCGCCGGCGCCCGCGAGGCCTACCTGGTGGACTTCGCGAGCGAGATCGACGAGGCCTGGCTGGACGGTGTGACGACGGTGGGCGTCACCTCCGGCGCCTCCGTCCCGGAGATCCTCGTCGAGGAAGTGCTGGCCTGGCTCACCGAGCGCGGTTACGGGGACGTCGAGCTCGTCAAGGCGGCGGAGGAGCACATCACCTTCTCGCTGCCCAAGGAACTCCGCCGCGACCTGCGCGAGGAGGCGGCGGCGCTGGCGGCCGGGCGGGGCGGCAGCGGCACGGCGTCCGGCACGGCGTCCGGTACGACGGGCCCCTCGGCCGAGTGACGGTCCGTCGGCCGTCGTAACGTGGAGCCATGCAGATCTTCGGCGTGGACATCGGCGGATCCGGGATCAAGGGCGCCCCGGTGGACCTCGACAAGGGCGACCTGGCTCAGGAACGGCTCAAAGTGCTCACCCCGCACCCGGCGACGCCCGAGGGCGTCGCCGACGGCGTGCAGCAGGTCGTGGAGCACTTCGGGTGGACGGGGCCCGTGGGACTGACCTTCCCCGGCGTGGTCACCGGCGGGGCCACGATCCGTACCGCGGCCAACGTCGACAAGGGCTGGATCGACACCGACGCGCGCGCCCTGTTCAGCGAGCGGCTGGGCGGCCTGCCGGTCACCGTCGTCAACGACGCGGACGCCGCCGGCGTCGCCGAGATGTCCTTCGGCGCAGGCCGCGGCCGCGGCGGCACGGTGATCCTGCTGACCTTCGGCACGGGCATCGGCAGCGCCCTGTTCGTGGACGGCGCCCTCGTCCCCAACACCGAGCTCGGCCATCTGGAGCTGCACGGCCACGACGCCGAGAAGCGCGCCAGCAGCAAGGCCCGCGAGGACCACGAGCTGACGTGGGAGCACTGGGCGCACCGGGTCCAGAAGTACCTCGCCCACGTCGAGATGCTCTTCTCGCCGGAGCTGTTCATCATCGGCGGCGGAGTCAGCCGCAAGGCAGACAAGTTCCTGCACTTCATCGAGGGCGTCAAGGCGGAGATCGTGCCGGCCCAGCTGCAGAACAACGCGGGAATCGTCGGCGCGGCGATGCACGCGGCGAAGACCGACTGAGGCGCCGCGCTCACGGCCGCGGCGACTGCGGCGGCCGCGACCGTGACACGGCTACGACGGGTCCCGGCAGGCCGGTGGACGGCGGGCCGGGTTCCTGCGGCGGGCCGCCGCCCGGCGCAGACCGCGCGCCAGGACGGTCAGCGCCGCCAGCAGCGTCCCGCCGTACAGCCAGCCGACCTGGGTGGCCAGTGCCGTGACCAGCCCCACCAGACGCGCCCCGACGCCTTTGCCGCCGTCGGCCACCGGCAGCAGCCCGACGAAGAAGGCGATCGGCGCGACCACCGGCGCGGACAGCAGGTCGGCGTCGCGCACCCAGAGCGCGGTCAGCACGCACACCGGCAGGAACAGCACGCCGTACACCGTGAGCGAGCCGCCGAACAGCAGGCCGTCCAGGCCGCCGAGCACGCACATCAGCACGGAGCCGAACAGCCCCGCGCCGAGCCCGGTCAGCCGGGGGTTCGGCATCCTCCGCCGCGGCAGCGGCGCGGGTCCGCGTCCGGCCGGGGCGGGTCGGGGGTCACGGCGGCCGCGCTCCGGGCCCGGCTGGGGCGGCAGAGGCGCCGGCGCCGTGTCCCGTCGGGCGTTCCGCTGGGCGTCCCGTGCGTCCCGCTGCGCGTCCCGGTCCGGCGCCCGTGTCCTGTGTTGCTCCACCGGACCCACTTTGGTCTGTTTATGTGCCGAATCAGGTGTCGGACACGCCGTGCGGCGCTGCTTGGCCAAGCGTTCGACCGGCCAGCGGGGCCGCGCCGGAGCACGCCGTAAACTGGTGGACCGGTCAGCTCTCTGGCCCCTGGCCCTCTCACTCCGGGGCTGGCCCCTCGGCCCTCTCACCACGGGAAGTCGCAACGTGTCGCTCACGATCGGAATCGTCGGTCTGCCGAATGTCGGCAAGTCGACCCTGTTCAACGCCCTGACCAAGAACGACGTGCTGGCGGCCAACTACCCGTTCGCCACGATCGAGCCCAACGTCGGCGTGGTCGGCGTCCCCGACGCCCGGCTCACGAAGCTGGCGGAGATCTTCTCCTCCCAGCGCGTGCTCCCGGCGACGGTCGACTTCGTCGACATCGCGGGCATCGTCCGCGGCGCGAGCGAGGGCGAGGGCCTCGGCAACAAGTTCCTCGCGAACATCCGCGAGTCCGACGCGATCTGCCAGGTCATCCGTGCCTTCAAGGACGAGAACGTGGTCCACGTCGACGGCAAGGTCTCGCCCAAGGACGACATCGAGACCATCAACACCGAGCTGATCCTCGCGGACCTGCAGACCATCGAGAAGGTCCTGCCGCGGCTGCAGAAGGAGTCGCGGATCAAGAAGGACGTCGCCCCGAAGGTGAAGGCCGTCGAGGAGGCGAAGGAGATCCTCGAGAGGGGCGACACGCTCTTCTCGCAGGGCGTCCTCCAGGGCAGCGAGCGGGCCGAGCTCCTGCACGACCTGCACCTGCTCACCACCAAGCCCTTCCTCTACGTCTTCAACGTCGACGAGGACGAGCTGACCGACGACGCCTTCAAGGACGAGCAGCGGGCGCTCGTCGCCCCCGCCGAGGCGATCTTCCTCAACGCCAAGCTGGAGCAGGACCTCGCCGAGCTGGACGAGGACGACGCGATGGAGCTCCTGGAGTCCGTCGGCGCCGAGGAGCCCGGCCTCGCCACCCTCGCCCGTGTCGGATTCGACACCCTCGGCCTGCAGACGTACCTCACGGCCGGCCCGAAGGAATCCCGCGCCTGGACCATCAAGAAGGGCGCGACCGCCCCCGAGGCGGCCGGCGTGATCCACACCGACTTCCAGAAGGGCTTCATCAAGGCGGAGGTCATCTCCTTCGCCGACCTGGTGGAGACCGGCTCGGTCGCCGAGGCCCGCGCGAAGGGCAAGGCCCGCATGGAGGGCAAGGAGTACGTCATGCAGGACGGCGACGTGGTGGAGTTCCGCTTCAACGTCTAAAACGTCTGGCGAAAGGCCGTCTGACCCGCGGCGGAGCGGGTTGGGCGGTCTTTGCGGTCCGCGCAGAGTCCGCAGCGTGCTGACTTCGGTCAGCGCGCGGGGGAGCGGCTACGCCGCTTCGTCGACCTGTGGCTTGGCGTCGGCGGACTGGTCCGCGTACGCCTTGTCGACGGCGGCCCGGGTCCGCTCCTCGGAGTCGGGCCACAGGTGGGTGCAGATGTTCAGCGTCATGGCCGCGTTGGTGTGGCCGAGGCGCTCGGAGACCGTCTTCACTGACTCGCCGTGCTTGATCAGCAGGCTGGCGTAGTGGTGCCGGAGGGCGTGAGGTCCGGTGCCCTTCGCTAGGCCGGCCTTCGCGCAGGCGGGCCGCCAGGAGGCGTCCATGAAGTGCGTGTAGACCACGGGCCCGCCTTGCGGCGCCGTGAAGATCCAGCTTTCGGGCCCATCGGCAGGGAAGTCCCTCAGGTGGGCCTTCATCGCATCCACCGCCATGCGGGGGAGCGGGACCGTACGGGCCGTCACCGCGTACCTCGCCGACACAGCCGCTCCCATGCTGCGCGCGGACGCTTCCCCAGCGAAGCCTTACGCCGGGCCGCCTTCGGCGCCGTCGCCGAACTCGCCTACCTCGCAGGGTGGAAGCACCACGACCTCGGCCAGGAAGGCGCCGCCCAGCGCTACTACCAGGTCGGCTACAAGCTCGCCTGCGAAGCCGACCCCCACGGCCACGCCGCCTGGATGATGCGCGCCCTCGCCCACCAGGCCCTGAGCCTCAAGCAGCCTCACCACTGCGTCGACCTCGTCGAAGGCGCCCTACGCGCAGGTCTCGGCCACGTCGACGGTCAGACCGAGGCGCTCCTCCACATCACCCACGCCTGCGCCTACGCCGCCACCGACGAGAACCCGTCGGCCGCACGGGCCCTCCTCGCTGCCGAGGACGCCCTCCTACGAGACGATGGCCCCCAGCCCAGCTACGCCCGCGTGAGCGGCCCCGCCGCCGGCACCGTTGCCAGCCACACCGCCCGTACCCTGACAGACCTCGCCGACCACATCGGTACGGAACAGCAGCACCGAGACGCCCTCACCCGCTGGGACCCCGAGAAGTACAAGCGCGTCCGCGCCCTAACCCACGCCGACCTCGGCGACAGCCTCGCCGCCCAGGCCCGCGCCGACGAAGTCGTCGCCGCCTGGACCCAGGCCCTGGTCCTCATGGAGGGCATGACCTCCGACCGCACCCGCAAGGCGATTACCTCGATCCGCTCCACACTCGCGGTCTACCAGCGCCGCCGCGTTCCCGGCGCCGCCGATCTCGCCCGCCGCGCCCGCGAAGCCCTCGCCTAACATGCCCAACAACCCGTCCGACGAAGGGAAGGGAACACCGTGGCCCAGCAGACCGACGATCAGCCGAAGGCCCTGAAGCCGGCGCTTGAATCCATGACCCTGCTGGTCGCCGCCGTCATCGTCCACGACAAGGCCACCAACCGCATCGTCCTTCTCCAGCGCAGCGAGAATGCCAAGTTCGCCCAGGGAATGTGGGACCTCCCCGTCGGCAAGAGCGAGCCGGGCGAGCCCATCACCGAAACCGCGGTCCGCGAGCTGTACGAGGAGACGGGCCTCACGGTGAAGCCCGAGTCCATCAAGGTCGCCCACATCATCCATAGCGCCTGGGGCGTCGAAGCCCCCAACGGCTTCCTCACTGTCGTCTTCGCCGCCCACGAATGGACCGGCGAACCCGAAAACCGCGAACGCCGCAAGCACTCCCAGGTCCGCTGGGTCGACACCAACGCCATCCCCGACGATTTCGTGGACACCACAGCCATTGCCCTCCGGCATTTCTTGGCAGGCGGCACACAAGTTTCTCTTGATGGTTGGAGCTGAGCGCGCCAACCATCAAGAGGGCTGCCCGCACTCATTCCGCATACCGTGTTCGGTGAGCAACGATATCGGGCCGGGCCGATGAGATGCGGACTATTCGAGTTCCGCAATATGATGCGCCTGAGAGCTCAGGTGTGGGTGCCGTGCCAGTAGGTCCTTTGCCAGTGTTAGGTCTTCCTGTGCTTGCTGAGTACGCCCGGCCCGACGGTAGTTGATGATTCGAGTCTTGAGGGCCATGAGTAGAGTCTCGCTCGGGATGTCTCGTGCAGACTCAACATTGATGATCTCCGTGAACTTGGCGATTGCCTCATCGGTCTCCCCGGCCCGACTCAGTGCAACGCCAAGCTGATGGAGTAGCACCATGTCATTGGGAGCGAACTCCACGGCCCGCCGCAATGCGTTGACGCGGCCGAATTTGTCCCGCTGTGCGTCGCACACCCGCGCCTTGGTGCTGTATGCGAGGCTGCCGGTGAGTCGATTCGCGCGAGTGCATGCGACATCTGCAAACTTCATCGCCTGCCCAATTCTTTTCCGTGCGAGCTCATAGCTAGCACTCATCGCAAACACGTAAGCGCTCGTCGGAGCGGTATCGCGCGCTTGCTTGAAGAGAGCGTCGGCTGCTTCCATATTCCCGGAGAATGTTTCGGATTCACCTCTTCGGCAGAGGATTGCTCCACGTTTTTCGTTGTCTGCTTCGATTCCGAATCGCTCGAATATTCCGACGAATCTGTCAACTTCCCATGACTTCAGCTCCATTTGTTGCGTATATTGCTGGACGCGCCGTCTGGCACTGGTCTCCAGATCGCCGAAACGCGCTAGTTGGTTCGCCGCGAAGGAGAGGGTGATCGGAAGGCTGGTGTAAGTTGCTTGACCGTCGGCAGGATGAACCTGGCGGCTTACCAGCGTAGCCTCTTCGAGTTCGCGTAGGGCCGAGTCCAATCGCTCGCGAGAAATATCCGAAGCCAGGGAAAGGAGTTGGTCTCCAGGCGGGGCATCGAAAATAGACATTACGCTTAGCATGCGCTTCGCATCGGATGAAAGCACGTCCCAGATGTTACGGAAGCTGAATTCTAGAACAGGGGAGTCTTCACCCTTAACCGCACCCAGGGCATCGTTTAGGTTCCCGCAAAGCTTGTACCTGCCGAGGGCCCACTGGATGGCGAGTGGTAGCCCCCCGCATGCCTTATTGATTTCGTCGATTCGTCGTTCGGTGAGCGACAGGTCGATTCGAAATTCTCCCGACTTAACTGCCACGAAATCCCGAGTTTCCTCATGGTTCAGTTCGGGTACTGTGACGGGGTATTCCCATCCACCGGTTTTGCGGCGACTGGTAATGATGACCTTGGCTTGTGAAGCTGGTGGAAGATTCTGAATGAAGGAGATGATCCGCCCGTCGTCGACGGTCTCGAGGTTATCTAGAACGATGAGTGTTGGCCAAACGGACAGCCACTCCAGAACTAACAGCTTCTTTTCATCAAGGTCCGAGGGGGGCTCCTCCCCGAATAGTAGTAGAATCTGATCAAGGAGACCTTCGAGGGAGTAAAGAGTTCGGGTCTGAGATCGGGAGATTCCGCCGGAAGTCAGTGCCGTTTCCTTGGCTGTTAGCTGGAGGATCGCCTCGAAATCCCTTTGGTCGTAGAAATGGTAGGCAGCCCAGGTTGCGAGAGCGGACTTTCCAACACCGCCGGGACCGTGAACGTTGATAATCCAGATTCGTGGATCTTTCGTTACAGCCGTGATCAGTTGGTCCCTCAACTGTTCGCGTCCGACAAAGAGTTGGTAGTCTTTCTCCAGTAGGCGATAGGTTCCTGTGTCTACAGCAAAAGGGGTCTTGGGCTGGTCGCGTTCGAGACTGTCCTGGTCTGCCCTCTCCTCGAGGTCGTCGAGGAGTTCCTCTAGCTCCTCTGCACTGTCAAGGCGTACGGTTGAGTCGCCCCGACGGAAGTAGATCTCGCCGCGACGTAGTCCGTATGACTCTTTCGGCTGGAAGTCATGCTTGACAAGAGAAGGTGTCCGTCGCTTCCTTCTCTTTATCGCCGCACGGACAAGAATAACGGCGAACCATTGAGGTTCTCCCGTGTACCGGAGTTGGTGCTGGACAATGTCCACTGAGATGTCAAGTCCAGTCGCGCGGCGAATCTTGTCGCGGAGGATTTTTGCGTCGTACGGCAGTTCGGAGGCAAGGCCGACGGGTACCCATGTCTTATCTTGGACACCGATTACCAGGTAGCCACCTCCTGTGTTCTTCATTGCGAGCGCGTCTTTAGCGAAGGCAGAAATGTCGTAGTCCGACTCAAGTCGGAAGAGCTGCTTAAAATCCAGCCACTCGCACTCGCCGCGGCAGTCGATTAGGTATTTGAGCGCATCAAGGCTCAGATCTCCGTCTCGAACCATCCGTTCGATCGTGGCGAGGTTCATTCTTGGCTACTCGCTCTCTGGCCAACGGCCGGACGTCGCAGGACCAGCATCTTATCGGCACGGAGTGCCCGAAGTGCAGTGTCTTGGCGTCAAGTTGACCGCGCCAAGTCCCTGTGCCTGAACGAAAGTGACTAGACGTCAGTTGCACTGCGAAGCTTTGCATCCCTCCCCATGGCCTCCAACAGATGCTCAGGTACGGGACCAGTTGTGGGCGAACTCGCACTGGAGGTCTGTCGAGCGGTGCCGCTCGACGGGGGCGTAGGCGGGGTGGTCGCGGAGGTGGGCCAGGGCATTGACCCACTGGTCCCAGAGACCGTCAGGCTGGGTGAAGCGGTCCGCGTGGTGGGTGCCGAGGTGGGCGTCGAGGCGGAGGAGGGCACCGAGGGCTGCGGGCTGGTCGTAGCGGAGGTCGGTGCGGGAGAGGTAATGGTCGAGGTAGGCGGTGAGGATCTCGGCGTCGGCGTGGGTGCCGAAGCGGGCCAGGGCGAAGCAGTAGGCGCTGCCGGAGAAGCAGACCTCGCTGGCCAGGAGCAGGTCGCCGATGCGTTCGCGGAACCGTTCGCGGCGGTCGACGCCGATCAGCCATGCGGCGGTGAGGCGCGAGCGCCACTCGTAGCCGAGGAGGGCTTCCAACTCGGCATCGGTGATCGTGGCCGCGTCGTCGATGAGGTGATGGGCGAAACGTTCGCCGTGAGGCCACTCGGGCCGCAGGAATCGACCACTTTTCAGGACGAGGTAGCGCGCGTGGCCCGAGTCCTTCCTTGCCGCGTATCGCTCGATCACGTAGCCGTAGCCGATCTCCTCGGGGTGCTGGAACGGCATTGGTCACCTCTCCGGGTACAGGTCGGTACGGTCGATCCAGGTGGGGGCGACGAAGATGTTGTCGCCGGCGAGGGCTTCGGAGGCTTCCAGGAGGGACCAGGTGCGAGACTCTTCGACCAGGTGCTCCCAGGGCGCGGTCCAGTCGAGTTCCCAGTCCAAGCCAGTGCCGGAGACGCCGTACGTGCCGCCGGCGTCAACCTGCCAGAACTGGGAGTAGAGGATCACCTGGGCGTGGTCGGCCAGGTCGTTGATGATCTCGATGAAGCGGGCCGATGGCCAGCCGGGGGCGTCGTTCGTCGCGGTGGGGCGTAGGCGTGCGGTGAGCGGCGGGACGACAGGGGTGCGTGCGCCGAGTTCGGTCAGGGCCCAGCGGATGCCGACGGACTCGGTCCAGTCCGGTGGGGTCGCCCGTTCCAGGCAGGCGCGGTAGGCGCGACGCAGGGGCTCAACGGCGCCGTCGATCTTCAGGCTCGCCAGGGCCATCGCCGCCCATTCGCGGACGGTTGGGTTGTCGCTGTCCAGCAGGCCGATGAGAGCGGGGCCGCAACGGGGATCGCCCACCTCCTCGAAGACCTCGATGGCGGTCAGCTGACCGAAGCCGCCGAGGGAAGGCATGCCGTTGATGACGGCGGGTATGGCGTCGGCGCCGATCCAGATCAGCTCCGCACGGGCGTCGTAGGACTTGTCGGCCTTGCTGTCGAGCTGCTGGACGAGTGTCTCGATGTGGGAGGTCATGACGGGGAGTAGTCCCGGCGCCAGAAAATGGGGAGCCACCAGCAGAGCACGGAGCGGTCGTCGGGCCACGGGGCGCGGTCCTCGGCTGCCCAGTCCTCGAAGGAGTCGCGTGTCAGGTCGATGGGGCGCCAGGCGGGGTGGAGCGGCTCGTCCTCGGCCGGAGGGCGGACGTACCGCTGGCCGTGTTGGTCGCAGGCACCGAAGTCCTGGTAGTTGCGCTGGGCCTCGATCAGGGAGGCTTTGTTCGCTCCGTCGGCCATGGTGGGCCAGCGGAACTGGACGCCGTCGTCCTCCCAGAAGCAGACGGGACAGATCTCGTACGAGCCAGGCATTGTGCCCAGCACGCGGTGCCCGCAGCACGGGCAGGGGTAACGGTCGCTCACCCGGGCAGTCTCCTTGCCGGTCCCGCCGGTGCGCCATGGATTTCTCGGCCTGCGCCCGCCCGGCCGGTCCGTAGCCAGTCCGCGGGACACCCGTAAACGGCCGTCGGAAGCCAACGCATGCCAACCAGGAAACCCCAGTTCAGAGCCCTGGATAGGGCTCCGTCGCAGGTCAGGATCAGCCCTCAGGCATTCCGCTTCAACGTGTGAGCGGATGAGGCAACATCGCCTCGCCGACCTGGCGGACATGCGGATCGGAAGGGGCCGGGCTCGCACGAGCCCGGCCCCTTCGTCGATTCCGTGCTGGATCGGTGCTGCGCGCGCGCAGCAGAGGCCGCGCGCGCAGTGTCGCGGCGGGAGGGGGGAGGGGTCAGGCGGCGCCCAGGGCGCCGCAGCGGAAGATGTGGCGGTCCACGGGGTCGTCCCGCAGGATCGCGCCGCGCAGGTCCTGCAGCTCTCGGCTCAGGTCCAGCCCCAGCCGCGCGGTCATACGGGCTCGTGCCGACGACAGCACGCGCAGCGCGTCCGCGCGGCGGCCGCATTCGTAGAGCGTGGCGGCCTGGAAGGCCAGGAGCATCTCGTGCTCGGGGTGCTCGACGGTGAGCCGCGCGAGCTCCGCGGCGAGCGACGAGTAGTTGCCCAGCTTGAACTCCGCCGCGACGCGCAGCAGTTGCGCCGAGATCAGCAGCTCGTCGAAGGCGGTGGCGACGCCTCGCCGGGTCCGCTCGGATGCGACGTCCTCCAGCACCGCCCCCCGCCACTCGGCGAGCGCGGCCGAGGCGAGTCGTGACACCTCCCGGGGCTCGGTGCCCCGCTGGGCCCGGTCGACCAGCTGGGTGAAGCGGTGCAGGTCCACCAGCTGCGGATCGCCGGTCAGCATGTACGTCGAGCCGCTCCGCACCAGCCGCACCGCCCCGTCGGCCCCGCCCCGCCGCAGGCTCGCCCGCAGCCGGCAGACGTTCACGTACAGGTCGGCCCGGGACCTCGGTCGTTCGTCCTCGTCGGACAGCAGATCGGTCAGGCGGTCCATGGGGAGCGGGCGGCCGATCTCCAGCAGAAGTAAGCCCAGCAGCAGACGCTCGCGGCGGCGCCCGATGGCTCTGGGGTGTCCGTCGACGGTCCATTCAACTCTGCCGAGCACTCGAAAATATGACCCCGTGGCATGCATGCGGTCATGGTGCTCAGCCCGTCATGGTCCTGGCAAGGTGTTGGCATCCTCCTGGCAGGCCCCACCTCTCACACTGCTCCCAAGTGCAACCGCGCCCAGGGGGTCGAAACGTGCCATACGTCATAGCCGGTCTGGTGCTCGTCGGAGCCGTCGCCCTGCTCAACCTCGTCCTGCTCCTGGTCATCCTGCGCCGCTGGCAGGAGCTCGAAGCCGTCCGCCGACGCGGCGACTTCGCGGCCCAGGGGCCCCAACCCGGGGACGGACTCCCGGACTTCACCGCCACCGCGCTCAGCGGGCGGACGCTGACCCAGGACGACTTCCGCTCCGGGGAAATGCTGTTGGGCGTCTTCTCCCACGACTGCCCGTCCTGCACCGACGCCCTCCCCGACTTCGCCGAACGGGCGGACCGGACCCGGGCTGCGGGCGGCCGGGTGCTGGCCCTGGTGATCGGCGCCGAAGCCGGCGAGAGCAGTCTCACCGCCCGACTCGTCGGGCCGGCGGACGAGGTGGTGCCCGAGCCCGAGGCGTCACCGCTGTTCCGCGCCCTGCGGGTCCCCGCCTTCCCCACGATTCTCGGATACCGGGACGGCGTCGTCGCCGCTCCCTCCGCCGCCGACCGCGAACCGGTGCCGGCGGCCTCCTGAGCCCCGGTGCGACCGCGGACCGCGGTCGCACCGCGGAGTACGCACATCCCATCCCCACAGGAAGAGGAGAACCATGCGCACACTCAAAGCCGGAGCGGGCCGTCTGATCGAGCGGATCCTTCCCAAGGCCGTCGCCGACGCGGGCTGCCCGCCGGACTGCTGGACCGAATGGAGCACCAGCGCCCAGCGCTGCCGTCGCTGCTGCTACACCGGCGCGTGCAAGGTCAGCTGCGGAAGCTGGGACTACTGCTGAACCCCCGCGGGGCGGGCCGCGCGCGGCCCGCC